>JAZNBV010000096.1:0-12364 GCA_045587205.1 Victivallaceae bacterium | reverse complement strand
TATGATCGTAGCATTGGCATTGGGGATCAACCCCATACTGGATATGTTTGAAACCGCCTGTAATGTAGCCGGCGACAACATCGGTACTTACATCGTAGCCAAACGCCTGAAGATGCTCAACAAATAAGATTTTTACGGCAGAAGCCAGCCTTTGCCAATGGCGTTGCGGATATTTTTTATGCACCACTCATACAATGACGGCATGAAATCCCGGCATACTGAAATGCGTTTTTCCACCTGCCATGCCCGCGGCCGCGGCGTTGAATTCTGCCATGTATGCCCTTCGGTCAGAGTATTGTGCAGAAAGGGCTGAACTTTATCCAGACAATCTGCATAGCGGGCTTCGGGAGTGGTACAGGCTTCAAACTCTTCCCAGAGTTTTCGGATATACTCACCTTGTTCCGGCGGGAGTAAGGCAAAGAGTTTATCGGCGGCGGCTTGCTCCCGCAACGCTTTATCTTCATAACCTTTTGTATCATAAGCAAAGGTATCGCCGGCGTAAATTTCGACCAGATCATGCACCAGCATCATTTCCACTGCGTGCAGAACATTGACTTTTTCCACGGCATGCTCGGCAAAAAGCAACGCCATTACAGCTATGTGCCACGAGTGTTCGGCATCGTTTTCGCACCGGCTGCGGTCGATAAGCAAAGTCCGGCGGGCAATCGAAGTCATTTTATCTATGACGGCAGTAAATTCCAACTGCATATCCAGCCGTTCATTGCCGCTGGCAAGCAAATCTTTAAATATATCCATAAAACAATCACCTCTCTTCAGAGGTAAATTCAAAAGTCATTCAAAACAAAGGCAAAGAGCAAAACCATAAGTCCAGTGAAAGGTAGTTTCTGGCAGCTACCCGCAGTGGTAACTGCCGGAAACGCCCCTTTTGCGGGATGAAGGTTATGCCTTTGACGACTTTTGAGGAGTTTTGAAATTACCTCTGTAAATAGATTTTTTCATAGTTTGAAGGTATGTCTGCCAACTGGAAACTCTCCTTTGAGAGTTATTGCGGTAGTTTCTGCCGGTACAGTAAGTTGACAGGTAGATTCTTTATATTGCAGTTCGATTGCACCCTGAGGTGTCGGGTGTTTGCAGTAAAACTCCTTCAGCTTACCGGGATGCGGAGTAACAGAAAACTTGCGAAATCCCGGCTCCAGCGGTTTGATCCCGGCAATACAGCGCGGTATGATATTGGCGGGTGCTGCTCCCCAGGCGTGATTCCAATCCTGATTGGGTTTCAAACTGTTATCCCACGCTTCCATCGCCATCGTAGCTCCTTGGGCAAGCATATTGTTGTAACTTCGCAAATCATTGCTCAAAAGCAGTTTATAGGCGTGATCGCTTAAACCTTTGTCAAAGCAGTATTCCAACAGAAACTGAGCGGTAAAAACACTGCATGCCATACCCTTATTGAGCAGAAGATTTCGCATTTCACCTGTCAAATCTGCTATGTTGAAGTATGCCGGATAAAGAACACTATGAAGAGCGGTGTGAGTGCTTTCCGCATTATCTATCCACAAATTACCTTTACGGAAATATTTTTGTACCGCTGATTTTACCAACTGTGATTTAGTTCGATACTCTGTGTTATTGGTGAGTTTTGCCATAATCTGCAATGCCGCAGCGAAATAGCAATTGGGCGTTAAATTATATGTACCCAACTCGTACCCATCCCGTTCGCCCAACGGCCAATCGATCAAATCACGCCGGACACGGTTGTGCAATTCCCCGGAAGCAGCATCCCGCAAAAGATTATTGCTTTGCAGTTCAAAAGTCGCCATCAGTTTTTCCAGTTCCGGCACCCACATATCCACACTTGCCCGATCACCAGTGTACAGCCAGTAATTATAGACCAAAAAAGGCGTAATAAGCTGCCACTCTGTAAACCAGGTCGGCTTTTTCAGCAACCAATCAATGGTGCGTTGGGCAGTCAGTGACGATCCGCCACAGCAAAGATCTCCCAGCAGATTGCTCCAGGCATCACCTTCGTAGGGTTGACGCTCCCGCTCGCCATCAATGTAATAGCCGAATGCGGAAGTGGCTTTCATCGTATATTTGCAAAAATCCCAGATGCGGTTCAGATTGTCGTTATCACAGTAAAAGTCTGCCGCATTATCGTCAAAATCACCGTAAAATGCTTTGCGGATAAATTTGACTTTACCACTTCCGCCGATTATTTCTGCATAGCGAAACGGAGTGATTTCTCTGCCTTCAGCTTCTGGAGGCAGAGAAACACTTTCGGTATAAGTATAAGGCGATTTATGTGGCGGCAATTCAAAAGCAAATGTACTTCTGCCGGCAGGACAGGATTTTTGCATAGTACGGATAATGCGATAACCGCCGGGTTCACGATTCAGACGATTTCCGGAAGCAACTTCGCCCAAAGCAATATCCAGAGCAGCCGGCGCATCCAGTTCAACTTCCACATCAAGTTGAGCATAGGCATCAAGTTCAAAGTCCGCAAAAACATATCCGTTTTCAAAAGTCAAATATTTTTCATCGATCTTAATCATATTTCTCTCAACTGTTTCGTATAAATGGTCAGGTGTTAAAAATATCTTCAATTATCGGAGCCAAAAAACTGCTCATACAGGCGAAAGCTTCATCGGTTGCGTGTATGCCATCGGCCAGATAATCACCAGGATTGTTACCGAAGATATTGCTGGCATCCGCAAAATACAGTTTGGGATCGTGCATATTGTTCAATACAGCAGCAGTTTCTTCAATGTCTTTTACATTGATTGGATAATCTGTAAAAGGATAACGGGATACAACCAAAATCGGAACAGATTTATGATTTTTACGCAATACCTTGATAAAATCCGGTAATTTTTGTGCGTAACGAGATACAGTATTGGGTTCAAAGTCAAGGATAAACAAATCTGCATCATTGATTTGCGATATGACTTCTGCAACTTCAACTTCTCCTTTGCCTGCTCCGGAAAACCCGAGGTTCACACAATGCCGCTTCAATCGTCGTGAAAGTCGGTTTATGTAATTCAACCCCGGCCTTGATGCTGAAGCCCCCTGGGCAATACTGGAACCGTAAACAACTATGCCGTTACTGCTTCCTGTAAATGGTTCCGGGGATTGCAAAACAGCACCTTCCTCAATACCGATCGCAATAGATTCTACGCTGCAATATGTTGGAAAATAAATTGAAAAAGTCTGCATTTCCCGGTCAGCAGAAGAGTATATCTGTGTTAATATATCTTGCTCTTGCGGATGCGCCCGGAGTACACCACGGAACTCTTCCTGTCCGGGCCCCCCTGCATAAAGATCAAAAGCACCCATTCCCATAGGCGACATATTATCACCCGGCTCCAGAATGCCCCGTTTGATTTGCAGTTGAATCTTCCGGGAATTACTGCGGAAACGGATTTTTCCTCCGGCAGTACAATTTGCAAGGCGATCTACTTCCGATGGCAATATTGCGGATTGCAGCAGCGGCAAGCGGCGAAATATCCGGTCTTGCTCAAACCAGGGAAAGCCAGTCAGTTCAATTCGTGACTCCGGCAGTTTTATAAAAATCATACCGGTTGGATCAGCAGCCTTGATGCCTGCTTTTCGCTTGAAATCAATAAAATCCTGCTGCATTTTTTGCTCCTTGAAAAAGTTCCGGCTGTCAGTTACGCTAAATCCCGCAACACAGCAAAACTGTCGGCAGCATTTTCAGCTATATCGCCATCCGGAAGATCCTGTTCGTAAATAAATGGGACAGTGGCAGCACAGGAACGTTTGGCGGCCTCGGCACAAGCCTTCAAATCCACATCACCATTGCCAAGAAAAGTCAGACAACTTTGCGGCCGTTCCAAATCGAATGCTGAAAGTTTTATATCTTTAAAGTGTATCTGCCCGATCCGGGAACCATATTTTTCGATAAATTTTGCCGGATCGCGCCCGGCTGCGGCTACCCAGGCCACATCAAGTTCCAGCGCAACTTCAGCTGGATTGGTTTCTTCAAGAATTTTTTCCAGTATAGAAGAATCATTGTGCAGCATCGGCTCGTACCAATGATTATGATAAGTAAAAATCAACCCCGCTTCAGCGGCTTTTTTTCCGGCTTCCTGACAATATTTTACTATATTCTGCCAAGAATCAAAATCAGTCGGCGGCATCAAACTTGTGGTTATGTATGGAGAGCTTATAAGTCCGGCATAGCTGCATACCGCAGATGAATCCTCAAGCAGATCGCTGCTTTTTACGTGGATACCGCAAGTCGTAAGCCCGGCTTTACCGGCAGCTGCCGAAAGATCTTCTGCCGAAAGATCAATACAATTTTTTACATATTCAACATTATCAAAACCAATTTGGCGTATCAGGGATAATGTTTCGGAAAAGTCCTCCCGCAAACGGTTTCGTAATGTATAAATCTGAATTCCTATCGGATGTTTCATATCCATACCTTGTGTTTGATGAATTTGATGAAATGATAATAAATCGTTGTTTCTGCTGATGCACAACAAAAACAACGATCATATTTTTTACTTGACTTTTACAGACGGATCTGCAGGCGTAACAATGATCCGGTCAATAAAGCAAGCATTGGGTTTGGTTGAATTCTTTACATATGCCGGGCCCTGCAATTTGCTTGATACATAAATATCGCAAACGGGATGGGGTGATTGCAGATCATAAACCTCCTTCAGTATGATCGGCCGCAGATACCAGCGGCTGTGCCCCCACATAACGACTTTCGGACCAAGTTTGATATTGCCGAGCTTGTACCAATGATACTTTTCATCCTGCGGCGGAGTGCTGACGGTCAGCCGTTGCAATGTTTTGCGGAGCTGCTCATCATACACACCCAGCTCAAAGGGGTTCCCGTGATTTTTGCCATCATAGCAAACTGCTTTGCCGGTAACAGCATCCTTATCAGCCACAACTTTACACAATTTATGCTGGGGCTTGAAGTTGGCAACTGTATAATCAGCTATGGAGAGTTTATGACGCAAAAAATCCGGAGGCTCAATGCTTTGGGCACTGTTTTGAGGAACCTTTACCTTGTCATTGGCAGGCGTAAGGATAATACGGTCAATATAACAGGCATTAGCTTTTTTTGAGTTTTTGACATACGCCGGGCCTTCAAGTTTGTAAGATATATAAATATCATAACGCTGCATCGGATTACGCGGATCATAGAACCGATGCAAAAATACCGGAGTCAATGCCCAGGAGTAATGCCCCCACATCCGCAATGTCGGTGTCAGCAGCACGTTGGAAAACTTGCACCAGTGGTATTTTTCGTCTTGCGCCGGCATAGAAAATACCTTCCGGGCGATCGTTTTTCTGGATTTATTATCATACAACCCGATTTCAAATGGCTGTTGGTGTGTTTTATTATAACTTGCGGCAATCCCACCGGCCGCATCGGGATCGGCAGTTATATTGAACCTGGCGCCTTGCGTAATGAAATCCCGGGCAGTGCAATCAAATGAAATCGGCACATCCCGAAGAAAATCCGGCAATTTTACCGGGTTAAGGTAATCGGTATAACGGGTTTGGTTATTTTTCAAAAGTGCGGAACGGGTCAAACCGGGACGGTAATATTTTTCAAAACAATATTTCATTACTGCCGCGTCGGCAGCGCTTTTCCAGCGTTTGGCGACCATTGTCCTGTCAAACTCCCCTCCCTGTTCTTTCAAAACTTTCAGATCCGGTTTATTCAGAATAAGCGAATCGAAGGGCAAACGTTCCTGCCGTACCCGTGCAAGATATACCGGATGGTTCTGTACAGCTTTTTCAGCGGCGTTCAGCAGCTCATCGGCAGTCATAACCAATGCTTTATCCAAGTATTTGCGTTTTTTGAAACTTGCTCCGGAAATACCCTGCGGATCTTCAGCTATGCGTTTCTCCAGATAAGTCAGGAGTTGGCTCATATATTTTGCCGCGGGGCCATAATATTTGTGCATAAAATCAGCGATCAAAAGCTCAACATCCTGTGCCGGATCGATTTGCAGGCGCATATTTACAAAATGTTCCAGATCAAGGAAGTTTATCATTGCAATATGATTGCCTTCGGTGAATTCAGCCTCAAGATATGCACTGATGACTCCATTTTTTGCAAAATATTTTAGATTTGATGCGTGAGCGCGTACTGTGGTATGCGGCAGCGAAAGTGCTTCAACATAAATCTTGCCATATTCCCATACTGCCAGTTTTTTGGCAACCGGCAGCCAGTTTTGGATCTGTTCAAACGGCAGTTTATTGGCTGGATGTGTCAGCGGCAGCAGGCAATCGCGAGTACCTACCATAGAAAACTCTTTACCCAACTGGGCGATACGGATTATTACATTATTATGAGCTTTGATATTTTTCGGCGGTTCCGCAAAATGCTCATAAGCTTCGCCAAGTACATAGACATCCGGATAAACCTTGACCAGTTCTTCGGCTATGACATTAAGAAATTCCAACTGTGCACCTGAAATTGCACCGTATTTTTTGTAGAGTGCCTTGCAGCCGCTGCAATGGCAATATGCAGGCGTATCGTTTACCGATAAAGAATAAATTTCAGGATAACCTGTGCCGGGACGAGTCTTGTCAATTTCGGCTCTTTCTTCGGCGATCAAAGCCAGAAGTTTCTTCAGAACAGCCTGGCGTGCCCCCGGATTGGACATACAGATCTGCCCGGGGCCATGGGGTCCGACAGCTTTCTGACGGACGCCATTTTCGTTAAGTGAAAAATATTCATCACGATCAAAATCTTTACTGTAAAAATAAAATGTGTGGACACTGCCCGGCAGGCCCGTAATCGTGTACCAGCCGAAATCAGCCTGCGGCAGAAGATAACAGCGATTATGCACCCAGAACGGATTGTTTGAATAAACCCCAAACGAGCTGTTGCGGTAAGGAAAATGCGGTTTGCCGGTCAAATTCAGTTTTTCCGGCAGCACAACTGATTTTTTCTTTTCTATATATTCAAGATCCACCGCGTATGCCCGATAACCGGCAAAGCGCTCCAGAAATTCCAATGTGCCGTAAAATACGCCCCGGATACTGGAACCGGCGATCTGCACCAGTTGCGGAGCAGCTTCACGAATGTTCCACTCTTCGTTTGACCATTTCCGGTCAGAAGGTGCCTGTAAGTTTTTTTTATTTGATGACCAACCGAGAAAAATTGCCGGAGCTTTACCATCATAGTTTTTTTCCGCAATCACCTGCGGAGCTTTGCCGAATGATTTGCCCAACTGTTCAGATAAAACCTTGCCGGAATAACGCACCGAGGCATCAGCTTGATCAGTCAAAACGATCTGCCAGTCCGGCTTTATTTCTACAGCCAGTGCAGATATAGAACCAACCAGCAGTGCCAGCAGAAAATGTTTTTTCATAATAACATTCCTTCCCTGAAAATACGATTATTTTTTGGACATTTATTATTACGGCATTTCCACATAATCGCCGCCTTCGCAATCCCATACATCAATAAAGTTATAAATTGCACTGTTGACACCGATCGTGGTTTTAAATTCCGCGTGACCATCAAAGAATAACTGGTTCATTCCTGTTCCGTGTGCTCCCAAACTACCTAAACTGGTGGCTTCTGTGGCAGTAGGAGCCGCATAGGCTTGCAGCATAACGCTTACACTTCTGACTCCGTTATCTCTGACATTAGGTCGCCAATGGTCAGCCAGCACCAGAGATTTGCCCGGGTCCGGATTTTTGGATGAACGATTGACCTGATGCGAAAATTTGTTGTTATTGAACCCGTTCCACGGCATTACGCCTTCACAATTGATATGCTGATTGTAACCGTAGCTGGTGACAAACGGATGATACTGATAAGAAAATCCCTGTTGAGCATCTGAAGGACAAATCAAAAAAGGATAAGTCATAACAGACTTTCCATCATGCTTTTTACCCGTATCAACCAAATCGCCCAGCAGTTGATAGCGATACAGATTATCAACCCACAATCGCCCATCTTTGCCTTTTGATGACATATAGTAATCGAGATTATTGTCAGAATACATATTCCATTCCAAAGAAAATTGTTTGAGGTTGCTCAAACATACCCCGCCGCGGGCTCTTTCGCGCGCTGCACTCAAAGCAGGCAACAGCATTGCCGCCAGAATCGCAATGATGGCAATCACGACCAACAGTTCAATAAGCGTAAAATTTTTACTGTTATTTCTCATCTTTCATACTCCTGTTTTTACATACGATTTATTCTGGAACTCAATACCCTGAAAAAATTTTATGATTTATTATGCCTCCTGATATTAAAAATGTTTGCCTAAAATGTTTTCAACATTACGATACAATATATTGTGCCGATCTTCATCGGTTATCCGGGCTGATAATATGCCGCCCACCGCCTGATATTCATCGAACCATGGCATATCGGTACCGAAAAGCAAGCGTTCGCTGCCCACTTGCCTGACCAGTTTTTCCACAAGCCCGCGTACTCCGGGTATGGCGGTAAGTTCCAGCCACACATTGCCGTTGGATTCTTTTACACAGCGTTCGGCGTAATCCCACTCGCCGTAAATACAGTGTGCAATAAAGAATTTCAAGCGGGAATATTTCTGAACGGCTTCCAGCATCACTTTGCCATTGTTTTCCGGAATATTTCCCCAGGAATGAAACAACACCGGCAAAGCGTGTTCATCGGCAAACTTCAGTGCATATTCATAAGCCGGAGCTGTAACTGCTACCTTGTGATAGGCTGGCAAAAACTTCAGTCCCACGGCATAGGGCTGGAACTTTTTGAAAGCCGCCAGATCCTCTTTGATATATTCCGGATGATGCGGGTTGATCGCAATATACATCCGTAATATATCGGAATAACGCTTGCAAATTTCCAAAACTTCGGCATTACGCATTATTCCTGCCAGAGCATCCATATGCGAAAATACCAGTCTGGTCACGCCAATGCGTTTCAGATGTTTAACCATTTCATCCGCCTGACAGCGTTTGTGATAAATCGCCTGACTATCTCCCATATGCCCATGCATATCATAAATCGGGATCGGTGATTTACCGGTTGTCCAAAGCTGCCCGGCGAGAGTTTCCTGCTGCCATATCGTCATAACTCACATCCTTTCAATAAATTCTGCAAATTACCACCGGCGATTTTTCGCACCGCATCGTCCGGCAATCCGGAATATTTTAATTGCAGCATACTGCTGCCGTAGTCAAAGGTTGGAAAGCCGCTGCCGTAAATCAAACGTTCTGCACCATAAATTCCGGCCAGATCGCGGATGCCTTCCGGAACCCAATACCCGGAAGTTTCCAGATATACATTTTCATAATGTTCAAGTAACGGGCGTAAAGTACGGTCGGTACCCCATTTATTACCGGCGTTCAATATGGCAGTCAAATTTGGGAATTCAGCTAAAAAATTGTAAACAAACTCTTCATTCCGGTAACAATTATAAAGCATAACCGGGATCTTTCGTTCAGCAGCCTCTCCGAGGATCTTCCCCAGTGAAAGTTTGGATGCCATAAAACCGTGAGCCTTGGGAAATAACGTTATTGCCCCGATACGATTGGCACGCATTTGGACAAAAAACTCTTCCGGCGGCGGCAATTCCGGACATTGTTCGGGCAGGATACACCACACTCCGGTCAGACGCCCGGATAAGTCCGATTTGACCATCCGGCTGATCTCGCGGTTAAATGCCTGCACGCTCAATTGATCGGCATCATTACAGCGTACCAAGGCTTTATCTATACCGAAAATATCCATTTCAGCCAATAACCCGTCCACGCCGGGATGTACTCCGAAAGGGCCGTTGCCAATACGGCAGTTTGCATCAAAGAAAAACATTTCTTCCATAATATTTCTCCTTTTTATGCCTTGTAATAATGAGCCATAACCTTTTCAAATGCATCTGCCACCATTGACAATTCATTCTGCGGAAGCATCAGCCATTGGAGTATGCACATCATCAGATCATTGCAAACGATTTTTTCGGCATTTTCACAGCTTTCGATGCGGTATTTATCAGTCGGTACACTCCAAAGATTCTGCCGGTACATAGGCTGCCCCCAGCCCAGGACTACTCCTGTTACCCCTTCGGCGTGGAGAGCTTCCAAAACATTCTGCCGGGTGATCCCGGGCTGCAAATGCTCTGAATCGACCATGATCGCAAAAATGTAATAACTTTGCAAAGTAGCGTGTTTCCCGGGGGCCTGCACCCGGATGCCGGGAATGGCGTTGAGTCTTTTCCGCAAATATTCCGCATTTTTCTGCCGCAGTAAAGTATCTTCTTTAAGATGGGCAAGCTGGCTGGAAAGGATCGCCGCCTGAAAGTCGGTGACCCGGTAATTGTGACAGATCAACCCCACGGGCGGCGGGGTGCCTTTCTGCCCCTGTTTGGAACCAAATTGGTACCCTATATGGGAAAGACGCCCCAGTTTATCTGCTAAAATGTCATCATTGGTAATGCACGCACCACCTTCTCCGGAAGCCATAATTTTGCTCTGTTGAAAACTGAAACTGCCTATATCGCCCAATGTTCCGGTGTGTTGCCCGCGCCATTCACCGCCGTGGGAATGGGCGCAATCTTCGATCACCCGCAAATTATGTTTGCGGGCAATATCCATAATACGATCCATATCTGCCATTGAACCGAAAAGGTGTACCGGGATCACTGCTTTGGTGCGGGATGTGATCGCCTGTTCAAATTTATCAGGATCCATACAAAGTGTATCCGGTTCAATATCCACCACTACCGGAGTAGCACCAGTATAAACGACCGCTTCTCCGGTAGCCAGCCAGGTATGAGCCGGCACGATCACTTCATCACCGGGGCCGATATCAAACGCCCGCAAAGCAAGTTCCAAAGTTACAGTACCATTGGCCATCATAATACAGTGTTTCGCTCCAGTGTAAGCAGCAAAAGCACTGTTAAACTCCACCTCTTCCTTGCCGTAGAATGACCAGCGGTGACTCAAATAAATATCTTTGAGTTTTTCAGCGGTTTCCGGGTACACCGGCGGCCAAAGCGGTACTTGAGCCGGTTTGTTGAAAATCATTGCCCCGCCTTTAATTGCCAACTGTTCCATAGTAATTAAATCCTTTACTGCAGTTTAATTATTTAAAAAAATGATTTTTGTTTAAAAAATAGTTGAAAAAAATTCATTTTCAAGTATTTTATATTTCAACGCAACTGCTAAAATCTATCATTTTGGTGTTAAAAAAATGCATGAAGAATTTATTGCCAAATTATTGTTCAGTCGCAAGCCGCGGAAAATTATAACTTCATTTTTTCATGAATCTGCTGGTTTTCAATTAGATTCCCAAGCTAAAGACTGGCAGGATCAACATCAGGATCAACACAGTTTCCGGGAAATATTGCTGGTTATGACCGGCAGTACTATCCAACGCCTTAATGACATTTTCTATCATATCTCTGCAAACACTATGCTGTTTATCGATCATAATGAGAAGCATACTTTCGGTTATGGCAATGAAAGTGAAGGCTTGCACTGCTGGCTGGTTCTTTTGCCGGAAGAAATACGGTGGAATTTTTCTTACAGCAACAATACCGGATATTCCTATCTTAAACGTGGTTATCTGGAGCGTTCGGAACTGTATGACGCATTGGAAAAATGTTGGGATAAATTCCAGAAAAATCTGCCTGAAATAAAGCAGATGGCATTGCTGGCAGAGCTGAATGGAATCATTACACTGATACTTTCAACCATCGGGAATCAATTGATCAGTCCCTCTGACAATCCGCAATTGACAAGCGAAGAAAATTCCCGGGCTGCGATCAAGCAAGTGGTGGCATATTTGCATTTCAATTGTGGGTGCCGCATTGCCGAAATGGCACATATGGCAGGATATTCACAGGTTCATTTTGTACGGCTTTTCCGTCGCTTTACCGGTATGAACCCCAAAGAATATATTGATACGATTCGCCGGAAAAAATATAAAGAACTGTACGGCAGGATACCATTCAAACGCCTCGCTGAAGTTTTGGGCTTCAGTTCCAGTTCAACTCTGGCACATTGGGTATCAAAAAACTGTAAGCCGGAATAAACAAGTATCTGCCAAATAACATAAGACTGTTTTCAAAAAATTTGAGTTATATATCACCTTTGTGAGATAAGCTTGTGATCAATAACTTGCCTCTTACGCTCCACTTGCTTGTCACGGCGTAATCTGCGAAGCAGATGAAGACGGATGAAGTTTTCTCCTTACGGGAGTAAGGATGGTGTAACTTTTATACTGCGCTTCGCTTAAACGGCGGCAAGGTGCCTTGATTTTTTTCTTTTGCGGTGATATATTTATTCCCATAGGAATTGCAATATGGAAAAGACTTTCAAAAGAAATATACAAAAACTTGTAATATTTATGCTGATCGCGGCGATTATTCCGCTATTTGGGTTATTGGTGCCGTTGTTGCCGCATATG
>JAZNBV010000095.1:0-22705 GCA_045587205.1 Victivallaceae bacterium | reverse complement strand
ACGATGCAGCTGCAAAATAGAGTTTGGTGTCAAGGGAATATACTCATAACTTTCGTGGATCGTTGCAAGAACATCCCGATATCCGGCAATCTCTTTTTCATTGCGGTTGACCGGTTGTGATTTTTGCATTACCAGCTCTTTCAAACGGGCATCAGAAGTAAAAATACCTTCAATACGGTTTGAAGCATCGGTGCTTTGAATGATTGCAACTTCAAGCAGCGTTTTCAAAATATCCTTTTTGGCAGTAATGTACAAATCCTGTTTTCCGCGATATTCGTGAATGGCGGAAAGAAGGTTGCTGATTTCCGGTGTAAGCAACGCTCCCGGAAATGCCGAATAATCAAATTTTCTCATAAATCCAGCCCCGCTGTTTTATCTTATCTGCCCATAATATAATATTATTCTGCATAATTTCAAGTCTATTTTATGCAGATAATCTTAAAATTATGCAAATAAGTCATAATACCGCAGTAATTACGGCATAGAGTATAGATTAAATCAACTGCACATATTTTAAGGTAAAAGGGCAGCTGGGAGAAGTTTTGCAGTTATTTCTATTTGCAGAAAAGAGATTGGAATTCTCTCTGGTAAGGACGAGGTACAAAAAACAAAAATTTGCACCCCATTTTTTTGCCTTGATAACGGAGGTGCGCTTGGATGGATCTTTGACAGGATTATTGGCCTTCAAAATTTCCTGTGTGCGAACTCAAACAACCGGAAAGTGTAAATCACACACTATCAATATTAATACAGCACGATTTAAGTAAAAAACAAGTTTTGCTCAACAACTTGTTTCTTACCGGCAAAAGACCGCACTTTCCGGAGCGAGTAAAGTAAGAAAGTATTTATTCAATCAACAGTTATCCGGGCCGCTTTTACTTCGCAGCTTATATCGCCATGTTTGCGGGGGCCTACTATTCTGGCAAAGTACAATGCATCGGTTATCAAAGCTTTATCTTTGCTCAGTTGAGTGCAGTGAAAGTTACCGTATCTGCCTTCCATACCGTTGAGGTTTTTGCGGGGAAAAACCACCACTTCGCTGTTACGCAGCAGTATTGCCTTACCGGGAACCGCCTCGGCCATATAAAGCGGTCCGCGGAAACGCAGCGGCAGCGGAAAGTTCGTACCATCAAAACGGGTATATACCAGAAAAACCCGGTCGTTGAGCGTAACCCAGTGCTGCTGGGTGGAAGATGTTCTGATCTTGGTACCGTCATCCCAGCACCACGCAGTTGGCTCGCTCCAATCAACAGCATTTTTACTGAAAGCACAATACATCATACCATCTTCAGCGCGGATAGTCAGGGCGTAGCTCTTATCCGGCAGTTGTACAATAGATGGTTCAATGAGTCCGCGTTTGACATTGTTGGTCATGATGCGGCTGCGCCGGAGAAAATGCAATTTGCCGTTTTTATATTGGTAGATTGCAGTCAGTACGCCGAATTTTTTCGGTGTCCCAAGCTCGCCCAAAGTCTGATCTGCCGAAAGGTAATGCGGTACAATGATCTTGTCATCATCCAGCAGCACAGCTTGTGTACACGCTGCGCGGTAGTGTTTCAAGCCGGGCAGATCGAGCTTCATGCGGTCGCTCCATTTGCCGGTTGCAGGATCCCAGATCGTATAGTATGCGAACTGGGCCGGTATATACGGCTGATTGGCTGGATCGTTGCCGGCTCTGCCTTTTTCAGTATAATGGGTTTTGCAGCCGAAAACCACCACCGAGCCATTCTGCAATGTGAAGGGGCGGTTATCGGCAACGGCTTCGATAAATTTGGAATCCGGCAGTTTCCGGTAATTCAAAGCATCGATTTTCTGCAGTTTGCTCCAACTTTTGCCCTGATCGGAACTTATGGTATATTCCGGTTCGCCATAAAAATCTGAATTCATGATTTTTTGTACAGTCGCCAGCCATCTGCCGTCTTTCAGCGGGGTTACAGCCGGGTGAAATAAACTGTTTTTGCCGGTGTTGAAATTATCGAATTCCAGTTGGGTAACTTTAACTTTCGGCGAGAGTTTTACCAGAAGGTCATACAATTTATTACGGTTTTTTTCCAACATTTTTATATCCCCGCAGAAACTGCTTAATCCGGTGGCATATCCATTGCGGATCGTTTCCAGTGCTGCTTTATCTTCCCGGGTTTTTACCAGTTTTTGAGCTATGCGGAAAAGTTCCACATCTTCCAGACCGTCGCGCATGGCACTTGCCCGCAAACTCGGGTAGATTTCGCCGTTTTTGCCGGGGTAGAAGAAAGACCGCATACCGTTGAAACTGCCATGATTGGTACTCCACAAGCTCCAATCTATTTCGTCAGCCTTGAATAAGTGTTCATTGCCGCTCCAGTAGTTGATCGCCCAGTAGAGCCAGCCTTTGAGGTGATCGTAAGCGATCATTGCCCAGAAGAAGGCGCGGCTGTTGATACGCGGTTGATCGACCCGTTCAAAGTTGCCGAATGGGTAGTACGGACCGCCGCCGATGTAGTACCAGTAATCGGTACCATAAGTTTTGGCGGTCTGCATATTAAGCTGGATATCGGATTTGCCGATACTCCGGCAATGCACATCAAGATATTTGAAAAGTTCCGGATCAGCCTCCGGGTTGGTGGCGGTGGTAACGAATTTGACATTGCCGAACACCTGCCGGGCGGTTTTCATTGCCGAAAGCATGGGTTTGTTGTAGCGTTCGCCTCTTTCATCAAAGCCGTAAAGATAGACATTTATATCATTGCCGCCGATGGCTCGCACTTTGTCGTAAAACGGCTTGAGCAGGGCTATTTGCTTGTCGCGCAAAACATTGTAAAGTCTTAATGTTTTGATTTCGCCGACGCTGTTTTCCCAGAAGATCGAAGCTCCGTAAAGTTTATTATTAAGCAGATCAAACTTGACCAATCCGGCATTTTTAGCTTGCGCCCAAGTGGCGGCTTTATTTTTATCGGGCTGAATAAAACGCATATTTTTGAGCATAGTTTTGCCGTTGACCAATATGGTTTTTCTGCCTTTGCACATAGCTTCGTAATAGTAAATATGACCTTTCAGATGCATATCGGTCGGCTGACTGTAATGGAGCTTGCAGTATTTGTATTTTTGGGTATCGCCTTTTACGGTTACAAAAATATCCAATGCGCTTACCGGATTCTTTTTATCCCGCCGGTCGAGTTTTACATCGGCAGGAATGCGTTCAAATTTTTTGCCGTCCACGCTGCCATAGAGTTCGATGTATTGCGGCATTTCTTCGCGGGGATCGGCAAGTTTTTCGAGTTTGCCATCCAGCAGAACATCTTTTACACCGTTATTCAGTGTCCATTCCAGATCTTCGGCAAGCGGGCTGGGGCGGTAGAGATTCAACGGCGCCATGCGGTGCTTGAGCATAGCTTTCATCAAATTCATCCGTGCCGTTTTTGCCATTTTTTTATCCGGATAGAAAGTCTTGAAATATTCCGCCCGCAATCCCGGCAACGAGGGAATGCGTTCCTGCAAAGCAAAGTCTTCCACTTTAACAGTTATTGGCAGCTCAAAAGCCTTTTTGCCGTCTGCTGTTACTGTAACGACATATTTGTAAGTTCCCGGTACCGTACCGTTTTGAGTTTGAGCGGTCAAGAGAAACGGCTGATTGGTGTACTTGGCAATCGAGAATTTTTCGCCTTTTTTGACCGGGATGCAAACATCCGGTTCCGGCAGATCATATCCCCGGTTCAGCGGAATTTGTATGGTTGCAGCCGGTGTTAAATTGACAAATTCGATCCGGTCAAGCTCCAAAGCCGGAGCGTCGGCAGTTTTTGCCGATACGCTCAAAGTTACATTATCCACATTCTTACCGGCGGCGGCAAGTACCAGCTGAACGCTTTCGGCTTCGCCTCTGGCACAGCGCAAAGCGGCTTTTTTCTGCAAATTTACCGGCAGACCGGCTTGTTTGGGTACATATTCCAAAGCGGAAACTATGCCGCCGGAAAGCATATCCTGATAGTTGTATGCCTCTTTTGCCGAAGCAAATTCATGCCGCCGTACCTTGGCAACGAGTTTTTCGAGCATATCGGCAAAGTACATAGCACTCAAAACTTCGCCGCGACCGGGGAGTTTATCTGACCATATCTGATAAAATCTGCCGCCGAAATAACCGCCGGTGGACGCACCCTGCCGCATTGCCATATAAAATACCCAGTTGCAGCGGTCGCGAACTATCGGGTCATTGAGCAATGCGGGCAGAAAACCCAGCAGTTTGGCTTCGGCTTCGGCTTTAACGCGCGCAAGGTTATTGATATTCAATCTGATATTGGTCGTCCATGAATAGCGGTTGCCTGAATAAATTGGACTTTTTTCAACGATATTCTTCTGCTCATTGAAAAGTTTCAACGCCTTATTAAGAACTTTTTCCGCTTCACAGGCACTCAAATAAAGCAGTATATCATCTATAACATAGATTGATCTGACCTCCGGAGCCTTTACGCCCTGCGGCAGACATACAGTAAGATCATTGGGAGCAAGTCCGCCATAGAAACGGTTGAGTTTTTGATCTGAAGAGCGGAAAGTTACGCCTCTGCCGTCGGTGGCAGCTTCCAGTTTTCCTGCCGGGAGTTGCTTCTTGCAGCTCCACACGCCGGCATTGATGTTTTCCACCCAATAGCCGTTGGCGTTGCGGACGACTTTTACTGAAACATTATCCTGCCACTTGATAACCATTTCTCCGGCTTCATCGGGCATTTCAAAGATGTTCAGCCCCAGCGGAGCGGCTTCGGTAAATGTAATAAAATGGGTGATCGTTATCGGCGTCGGCCAATGAAAATTTTTTAATATGTTTTTATGCTCGACCAGCTCTTTTGCCGGAAGTGGCAATATAAGCATTGAGTGTACTATTGCAAACAGCAAAAACTTTTTCTTCATTATGCAAACTCCTTGATATATCAGTTCTGATCGTGTTGTTTTATGAATGCCACATTAAAATTGTACGGCTTTGGTACATCGGAAATATTCGTCGGGAAATCTGTTTTTTGTACAGAATCCACATGATAATCCGCAAAAAGCATATTTGCCCGGTTGCCATGCCGCGCTATGGATACACCCCAGGGCGTAACCGTATTGTATTCCACATTTTTGCCCGAGCCGAAGTACGATCCGCCAGCTCCGAAAGACCAATATCCGGCAGCTTCATTTTTGCCTTCCGCGTCAGAATATCCGGCATCGGCAGCTAATGCCATCCGGTACGGGTTATGCAGAGAGTTTATACTGCCGACAGTCCGTTTTCCCCAGCTGGAAGTATCAATAGCCCGGGTGAAAGTAATATTGGTTCCATAGTTCGGATACTGGTCTATAAACGATGTCAGCGGCGGCAGATTCGGTGCCGAAGTACAGAAAAATGCTTTAGAAGCCTTATCCGGGTCACCGGGCATATATTCCATATCTGTCAGCAAATATCCCCAATGCGTGTAGTTTATCTGATTACCATTTTTGTTGACATATTTCCGGACAACCGGAGTTACAACATATCCCTGATTATCTCCGCAATACAAACTCAATGCGATCCCGATCTGCTTGAGATTGCCTACACAGTTTGAAGATTTTGCCCGTTCTCTTGCCGCCGAGAGTGCCGGCAGAAGCATTGCCGCTAAAATAGCGATGATGGCAATCACAACCAAAAGCTCGATCAGGGTAAATGGCTTTCTTTTCATAATAAGGTTCTCCGTTTCACTTTTTTTGACAGAAATCTGCTACAGTAAAATTTAATTTAAAAAAAATGTTTGTCAATAGTTGAAATATTCACATTATAGCACTATTGTTAAATGAAAACTGTTACAACCGCGTTTTTTATAGCATTCTAATTAAAAAATGACAGATTATCAAGAACCTCAAAGTAAAATCATTGAAGCGGCAAAAGAAGTACTGGCAATGAATATTGAGTCGAAAAAGCTCTTCTTCGGTATGCCGGAAAATTATCCGTACAGTCTGCACTATGTGCCGCGGCTGCTGGTGCTTATCAATGGGCAGCAGGATGCCTGTTTCTGTCAGAACGGCAAACTGACCCGGATGACTTTTACCGGGCCGATGATTCATTATTGTTCCAGAAATGCCCTGCTGAAAAAATATCCTTGCAGCACACCGTATAAAGCAATTTCGTTCTCGTATTTCGGCGACTATATCCGCTCAATGGTGATCAATTTTGACGGCATACATCCGCCGCCGGCGGCAAACGATATATTTTACCACACCACAGAACCGCTTTGCGAAGATGGCTTAAAACTTATTGAGCTGATTGATTCATTGCATGAACTTAATGAAGATACTGCAGCCGGAGAATTACTGCAGCCGCTTTTGCGCCTTACCATAACCGCATTGGAAAAAAGTACTGCCTCTCCTGTAAAAAGAGAAAACCGGGTCTGGAAATGGATTTGCCGCCATTTACGCAATCACTCTCATGAGCCATTCACCCGCCATGAGTTGGCAAAAATACTGCAGATTACACCGGGGTATGTTTCTATATTGTGCAAAAAGTATTCGGGCAAAAGTTTTTCAGAATTGAAACTCTCTTTTCAGTTTGAACATGCCGAAAAACTTCTTGAAGAGACCAATCTGAACATCGAAGAAATCGCCTTGAACAGCGGATTCAACAGTTCAAATTATTTTGTACGGCGTTTTAAACGCATCTACGGTGTAACTCCGGGAATGTACCGGAAAAGTAAAGATCGAAAATAATTTGTACATTTTTTGATTCTGCAACATTGATTTTCTACGGACTTACACTATATTTATATTAAGGCTGATAATAGGCAATTTGTTGGAGTTTTTATGGAAAAATTTAATCATCTTGATACTTATTTTACCTGGGAAAACAATACTCTTACCTTGGGGAATCAATCATTCAAACGCGTCATTGATTGGTCGCGGGGACTGCCCAAGACCTGTTGTATGGAAGCAGACAACCGAAGCATCGCACTTGAAAATCCCGGATTTGACTTCCGTCTGGCTGGTTTTCCGGAACCCGGAAATGCCGAATAATCAAATTTTCTCATAAATCCAGCCCCGCTGTTTTATCTTATCTGCCCATAATATAATATTATTCTGCATAATTTTAAGTCTATTTTGTGCAGATAATCTTGAAATTATGCAAATAAGTCATAATACCGCAGTAATTACGGCATAGAGTATAGATAAAAATTAACGCTCTTTTATGAAAAATCAGCGGAAAAAATAGTTTCTTTCAGAGTTTTCATTTATACAGTGCAGCTTCAGGTAAAAGAAATTTGCTTTTTTTACTTTTGGGGTTATCTTCTCTTGCTATGAAAAATTTTCTTGAAACATACAATTTTATGATTGCCCCTATGGAGGGCGTTATGCGGCCGGCAGTGATTAAAGTGTGTAATGCACTTGATATTACCGAAGTCTGGATGACGCCGTTTTTCCGGGTTTCCGACCGCGTGCCCAAATCTGCAGAACTCAAGAAGTTTATGCGCGTTTTTGAGCCGGAACGCAAACGCGTTATCCTGCAGATAATGGGATCGGATGCGGAAAAGCTTGCCGAAACTGCGCTCCGGGGTATGGAGGCAGGCGCTTGCGGTATCGATCTTAACTGCGGCTGCCCCAGCCGTCAGGTCACTGCCCACGGCGCCGGTGCCGATGCTATGCGCGAATTTGAACGCACCGCCGGAATTGCTGCCGCCATCCGCGAAAAGCTGGGCAAAAGTTTTTTCAGCATAAAAACCAGACTGGGATTCTACGATGTAAAAGAAGCGGAAACTTTTCTGCCGCTGTGGGAAAATGCCGGTTCGCCGGATATGTTCACTCTGCATTACCGCACGGCAAAAGAGGGCTATCTCTCCGTTCCCGGTTGTGCAGAACGGCTTTTTGCCGCCCGAAAACTCATTAAAAATGCTCTGGTATTCGGCAACGGCAACATTCAGACTTTGGAAGACGCTTCCGCTCTGGAATCTGCTGCCGGGGTCGGCGGCACAATGATCGGACGCGGATTCTGGCGTGATCCCTACATACTGCTGCGGAAATTTTCCCCGGAACGCGCGGCAACTGAAGCGCCTGATGCTGCTGCTGCCGCCCAAATACTGTGGCAGGAATTGAGCAAACTGCCTTTCGGCGAACTTGCCTGGTGCCGCGGCAGCGCCATAGAAATGGCCTCGCTGATCCTGGGTGCCGATTCCCCGGAAGCGCGGAAACTGAAATATAATTTTCAGCAGTAACGCCGACGGTCAAGTTCGCGCAACTCTGTCAGCAATGCCGGCAAATCGGCATCGGGATCGATCTTTTGCCTGGAAAAATCCTCCGGATAATTATTTTCCAGCCAGTGACAGAACTTCATTATAAAAAATCCGTCACAATAAATCTGCAAAGCGTTACGCAAAGCTTCCGCATTGCGCGGCGTATTGCGCGTTATCTTCTGCCAGATGTTACTGAAATCGAGCGTCTGCAGGAATTCCTGCAGTTTTGCCGGAGCCGGTAAAGCAGTTTTGCCGCTTAAAAGTTCATAATCAGCATTTTCTGCCATTGAAAAAAATTCCCGCAAAAGGTCAAAGCAACGCTGATTGTAAAGCAGAACATCTTCGCCCTCCGCGCCTCTGGCAATCGCCGGTCCGGTACCGAACGGAACGCGTCCGGAGACCCGGCCCGCCGGATAGACTGTACACTCCGGCACCACGCCGACGGTGCCGACCTTGCGCAATGCCTGCAGAAAGTAAAAGTCCTCACCCGCTGCACAGCGCCGCATTCCGCCGCAGCGCATATAGTCAGACGCGCGGCACATAAATGCCGAACCGATAGTCCAGAAATTGTAAATCGAGCCACACTGCCGCAGTTTCCAGGCGTAATCGCGCAAATATATTTCGTAACACACCGCCGCGCGCTCCACTGCCGGATCTTTGTCGAAGCGGTGTTCAAAATGAAATACCGCCCCCGCAGAATCCCTGTGCAGTCTGCTCCACGCCAACGCCGCCTGAAAGTAGTTTGCTGAAACCGCAGTATCGGCATCCAGTGAAAAAAACCACTGATCTTTTGCCGTCACTTTTCCGTCACTTTGAGCGGCAACAGTATCAAAACCGCTTTTGCGGGCATTGCCGACATTGCGGTATTTTGAAGCTAACTCTTTATCAGTCAAGTCTATAAAGAATAATTCCCTACCAAGCACAAGCGATCCGTCATATTTTCCGTCATTTTTACGCAGACTTGCCAACAGCTGCCGGTTGCGCTCAACAGCATCTTCCGGAGCGTTCAGAGGTTCATTGACCACCAGCATAATGCAAACCTTTTCCGGAGAGTTTTTCAATGCACAGGCCAATGACTTCAATGTTTCCGGCAGCGAATCATTTTCATCATAGACCGGAATCACCGCCCAATGTGCAGCCGGCAGCGGTGCGGGTTCCGGTTCAAAGATATTTTTACTGCGCTCAAGGTAACTCATCGCTTGCCTTCAAGCAGTATCAGCGAGGGCAATCCGGGCAGATCGTACGACTTCATAAATGCGCTGACAGCCGGATCATCCGGCTTTTCGGCGCGGAACTTTATCAATGTTATATTATTTTTCTGCAGGATCGACTTTATCGCTTTTGAATCCAGCATCTTTTCCAGCGCACTGCAGTTCTTGCACCACGATGCCCAGCAATCGATCAGAACTCTCTGACCGTTTCCGGCGGCGGCATCAAGCCCGGCTGCCAGACGCTTTATTTCAGTTTGCTGGTTGAATGCGCCGCTGCGGAGGTTCCACCCGAGGTATCCGTAATACACCGCCATACCCAGAATGAATATGCCGAAAATATATTTTACACGCGTCATCCACATTCCCGGTCGGGGCAGGACACTCATCCCGGCGCCCAGCAGCGGCCACGGCAGCGCCATTGCCCCGCCCAGCGCAAACGGCAGCAGCAATCCCCAGTAATTGCCATCAGCACAAAGCCCGGCAGATAATACCACCACACTTATCACCACCGGTGCCACGCAGGCGCCCGCCAGCAATGCCGAAACTATCCCAAGACCGAATGCGGTTATTTCAGGCGGGAAATTCCACTTTCTTCCGCCGTTTTTCCGGCTTGGAAAGTAATTGCTTATCCGCGTAAAATCAATGTTGTACACGTTCATCATTCCCAGCGCCAGCAGTAGAAAAATTCCGGCAATTACCCAATTGAACAGACTTGAACTGTTCAATCTGCCGAATCCGGTACCTCCCAATGCCGCCAGTACGCCAAGCAGGCCATACGCCACGGTGATCCCTGCGCCATATGCCGCACCGCGCCTGAAACCGCGCCATTTGCCGGCTTTGGCGGCATCAGCCCCGATGACCGCCAGATTGACCGGGATCATCGGCAATACGCAGGGAGTCAGGTTTAACCCCAGACCGCCCAATACCACCAGCAGCACGATTGCCCAGAAACCGCCTCCGGGCACAGCGGGAGCATTACCTTCCGGAACATTTCCGTCATCTCCGGCAAGAAAACTTTTCAGCACTGCCTCATCCGGCAGCCCCGCCAGCACCTTGCCGGGAGCAAATTTATTGAGTGCGTTCTGCAGAATTTCCGGTATTCCAGCGGCAGATTTTTCCGCAGCGCCAATTGTTTCCGTACCGTAAAGGATCAAGGTTTCGGGCAGCAGGCATATATCGCCTTCACCGTTACTGCCATAGATACAGCCCTGAAAATCGGCAATTACCTGAACGGGCTTTTCATCGGCAAACATTCCCCAGCGTACTTTGCCGGCTTTATATACAAGCTCACCGCTTTTATCCGGCACCCCGGGGGGCGGTTTGATTTCCACGCTTTTGCCGCCGCCGAAAGTCACTGTTACTTTAGTAACATTGCAGTATAGATAGGCGTTGCCGGCAATCCGGCACTCCGCCTGGATCTTATAACGCTTATTTTTCAAAAGCTGAACCGAACTCTGCCAGATGAAAGGTTTATTTTCCGCAGCGTTCAGCCCGGAAAAAATCAACAGCAAAAACAGTCCCAGCCAACTGCGAAAATGCATCACTTTTTCCTTTCAAGTTTTTTGAACCGCTTGAGGTAGTTTTCAGTATTGCCGCCGCCGAAACCGCTGACATTTTCCAGAACTTTGCCCTTGCTGTTCAAAAGATATACCGACGGCACACCACCCTGATGCTTTACCATATCCAGCACCGTCCGCTGCGGAGTCGGGCCCTGCGGAATGCCCCGGCGCGGAATGTCGGCTTTGAGCAATATCAGATTTTTTCCGGCAAAATCGGCAAACTCTTTGCTCTTCAGGACATTTCTTTCCAGATTCATACAAGGGCCGCACCACGTTGCCCCGGTTATCAGCACCAGGATCTGTTTATTTTGCGCAGCGGCGGCTTTGAGCGCCTTTTGTGCATCAACGTGCCAGATAACAGTGCTGTTTTCCGCCAGCGCAGCACTGCAGAACGCCGCAATCGTCAACAATCCGCAAAAAATCTTTTTCATTGTCAGACTCCTTTTGAAAAAATTTTCCTGTGTGTACCGTTAAAGAACCCGCTGATGAATGTATTGTTCGCCTGATTCCTGTTTTTCAGCAATCAATCTTTCTTGTTCTTCTTATCTTGCTTGCTTTTTTTATCTTTTTTGGATTTTTTAGCCTTTTTTTCTTTGATTTTATCGACATTCTTGAGTCCGGTGAACTGCGAAAGATATGCTTTTACCGACTGACCGCCGTAACCGGATTTCTTTGCCAGCTCCTTGCCGTTTTCATCCAGTATATAGACCGTCGGCACGCCCCGGGCAGGATATTTTTTTATAATTTCAGCCGCTTCCGGGGTAGCCGGTTTCCATCCTCTGGCTATTTCGGCTTTGAGCAGCACCAGATTGGCTTTGGCATAAGCATTAAACTCCTTGCTGCTCATAACATTTTTTTCCAAACTCTTACAAGGACCGCACCACGTTGAACCGGTCACCAGCAGCAGAACCGGCTTTTTGCCGGCTTTGGCTTTGGCAAAAGCACTGGCAGCGGCAGTTTCCCAACTGCCGGATGCTTTGGCTTTTTTGCTCTTCTCTTTTTTGGGAGCCGCAGCAGCATCCACAGCACAGAAGCACACGCTCATCGCCAGCAGCAACATCAAAAACTTTTTCATTGGACCATCTCCCCTTTTTTGATTTATTATTTTTATTTTCTGCTTATCCCGATTGACAAATAACATTCCCGCCATACTTTCAGTGCGGCTTTTATCGACCGGATTTGCAACAGAACATTAATATATAATGTATGGAACCAACTTCAGCGTTTGCGGTAAAAGCATATTGCGTTACAGCGCGGACAACGCGTTACATTGGCATTATCCGGAGCAATAAAACTCACGTGACACGCCGGACAGTTCAACACCCGCCGCGAATTGCTTTCCCAGCTGTATGCCCGGTTGCGCCACAATTCGCGCGCCCACAGTATGGCGATGGTCAGCAAACAGAGCAATACATAAAAAAATATACCTTCTGAATATGTCAATGTAATCATTCAGCATCCTTCCGGGCAATATTTATATTGCTCCAATTTACAAATATCTCGCTGTCAGCACTCGACTCCGGCTCGTTTCCGGCATAAAATGTCACAGCACGCAGTGCCGCGTTATCCAACACTTCATTGCCGCAACTCTGCACGATCATAAGGCGCTGTGCCATATCTGTCAAACGCGGAGATTTTACAGCAATCACTGTCGCCGGAAGCAGCCGCCCGGCTGCCGGTATGCTGCTGTATGCGCGTTCCAGCATACGCATTGCCATTTCCGGGAAAGCCGCCGGAACCTTTCTGTTCTGCACAACCGGCGGGGCAGCTTCCACATTGCTTCCTGCTGCAGTCAGGCGGAATGTTTCATCGGGCTGAAGATTGCTGCTCTGCAAAGTTCCGCACCCCTTTATTTCCGGCAGCTGCGGTGTGCGCGGCGCACTCAAAAGCAGCGGCGACGGCAGATCTTCCAACACCTGACGCTTATGCATCTTGGCAAGTATCCGGCTGTAACCGCTGCTTTTATCCACACTGGTCATCAATGCCGGGTCGTGATTTTCCAGCCAGCGGGCAAACTGCCGGTTGCCGGGGAAATCCAATTCTATGCGGTTGACTTTTGACAACTCTCCATAGCTTAATGCATCGCCCGCCGGTGCCGCACGGAACAGACTCAATAAAAGTATATGCACCAGCACCGCCAACAGCAACGCGCCCCACAGCCGGCGGCTTTGAGACGGAATTTTCTGTAAAACTGTTGTTATTTTTCCGGTCATAATCTGCAAATGATATCTTTATTCTGACGGTACGGTAAATGCTCTGCCGCTGCGGCCGGTACTTTGTCCGGTGGCAAGAAACGTAGAAAGTCCCTGCCGTGCAGCAATTGCCATAACTTCGGTGACCAATGCGTGCGGAGTACTGGCATCGGCCCGGATGATTACCATTTTCATATCGCTTTTTTTGCTGACCTGCGAAAGCTCTTCAGCAAGCGTATCTCTGGAAAGCGGTTTGTCGTTGAAATAGAGCTGTGATCCGCCGTCGGGGGTGTTGGCTATGGTAATGATAAATCGTTCCAACCCGGCACGCAGCCGTCCGGCATTGACCTGCGGCAGCGTAACTTCCACCCCGGAAAGCTGTACAAACGGAGATGACATTACCAAAAAGATCAGCAGCAGGAAAAACACATCCAGAAATGGCGTACAATCCGGCCGGCCACAGAAAGCCTGACTGCGCGGTGCATATTTGCGCTGGTAATATTTTTTTTCCATAAAAAGTGTTCCTTCCCGGAAAAATATCACTGCTGTTCGTGGCGATCAAAAAATGCCGATATCTCGGAAGCGGCTTTTTCAATATCCAGCGTCATTGCATTGAGCCGCGCGTGCAGATAATTATATGCTGCATAGCAGAAAATCGCCACCGCCAATCCCGATGCAGTAGTTATCAACGCCTGATTCACCGCCGAAGCAAGCTCGGTGACCGAAAGATACACACTTGCCGTGGCGTGAACCGACTGAAATGCCTCCATAAGCCCCAGCACCGTACCCAGCAAACCCAGCAGCGGAGCAATATAACCGATCGTACCGAGAATGTTCAAATGCCGTTCCAGACGCGCAACTTCATCCAGGCACGCGCTGCTTATGGCGCTATCCAGTTTGCGGTCGCCGCGCTGGCGGGCAAGGATCGCCGCATTGAGCACCGCCGCTACGGGCCCGGGGGTGTTGTCACACAACGTGATAGCTTCCACATAACCATCGCGGCGCAATACATTGAATATACCGGTGATCAATTCACCGACATTGATCTGTTCGCGGTGGAACTGGAACCATTTTTCAAAAAATATGAACATTGCCGCTATACTGGCAAACAATATCAGCCACATCACCGGGCCGCCATCGGACATCATCTTGACAAAAAGCATATCTTTACCTCCAATATTTATTCTGCTTCGCCGACGGCATTGCGTACCGCCTCAAGTTGTTTACTGATATTTTCGCCGGGCAGTTCCAATTCCCGGGCAACTTGCAGCAACCGCTCGGCTTCGTTGCGCAATGCCTGCATCTGTTCAACCGACGGCGCAGATTTTGCCGCCGGGATCAGCAGTTTCAGCGCCGCATCCAATGCCTTGGCGCACCACACCGCAGGAAAATAGCGTTTTTCACGCTTTGCCAACTGCGCCAGGTACAATATTTCGCGGTACTGATGCAAAGCTCCGGCATTGTCAAAGCTCTCTTCCAGCACCTTGCCCAATTTATACAGACTCTGATAGCGGAACCCGCTCGGCAGAACCGCCGATTTAAGCAGATTAGTGTAACCTTCACGCGCCTGACGCAGATATTTATCTGAACGCGTCTGGATATAAAGACTGTATGCAGCATCCGCTGCGCGCCCGGCACTGCCGTTGCTGAATATACCAACTCCGGAGCGTTCGTGCGCCTGATTGAATGCATTCAATGCCTCTTCAAATCTGCCCTGTTCCATTTTCAAATTGCCCAGCAGGAAAAATGCCTGCGGCGCCACCGGCTGATCGGCGTATTCGCGAATCAATTTTTCCAGTGCTTTCTGCATATTGGAATTATTTTTCAGTTTGCCGTAAAGCACCGCGCGGTCAAACAGAATTTCCGGAATCAATTCGGGATGTTTTTCTTTGTAACGGCTGTCGATCTCATCCAGTGCGGCAAGCGCTTCGGTAAAACGTTCTGTTTCGCGCAGAAAATCACTCATCAGAAAATGTGCACCGATAGTAAATTTGCTCTCCGGATAATTTTTATCCAGCATTTCAATAATAGTCCCGGCTCCCTTGCCGTCGCCGCGTGCCAGCACAGCACTGACCGCCTTGTAAAGTGCATTGGCTGCTTTTTCACCCGGATACAGCCGGGCGTACTGGCGGAATATATTTTCGGGTTGATAGGAACTGCCCTTCATTGCCAACACACCCGCCTGAAACAGCGATTCAGCGGCTTCCGGCGACTGCGGATATTTGCCGGCAAATTCCATAAAACTCCGGGCGGCATTGTCAGCACTGCTCATCTTTTCGGTCAGCAACGCCGCCAGATACGCTTTTTTGCACTCCAGTGCCGGATCGCTGTTTTTGTCGATCTGCTCCAATTGTTCGTTTGCCTGCTCGTATTTTTTGAGTTGATACAATGTCTGCGCCAGCCAGAACCGGGCTTTAGCCTGAAATGTTTTCGATGCGGAAGCCTTGCTGAAACACTCTGCGGCCTCATTGTATCTGCCCAGCAAATAGAAGTATTCACCCAACTCCTGCAGTACAGCGCATTTTCTATCAGCATCAGTTTGATTATCGATAACAAATTTAAATGCCTCTATTGCCTCGGCACTCCGGGCATTTTTCTGATGGATCCGCGCCAATTCTTCACCTGCAGCCAGCCGTTCCGCCAGCGATGCACGCTTATCGGCAATGATCCCGCTGTAACACTGCACCGCTTCAGCAATGCGGTCAAGATGGCAGTAAAGCGCCCCCTGCATTGCCTTGACTTTATAAAAATCCTTTGAAGCAGGAAAAATCTTCAGGAATTTAGCAGCATCCTCCAGCGCATCCTGCCAGAATTTGCCATAGACTTCAAGCTCGATCACCGCCCGCAGTGCATTTTCGCGGAACGCTCCTTCGGCAAGATCAAACGCTATCCGGGCAAATTTCACTGCCCGTTTGAGATCTTCATCAGCCGCACCGGCTATGGTATAAGCTATGCGGGCAAGCAGCGGATCCGGCTTGTCGGCTTTTCCGACTGCCGCCAGAAAATCCTTTTCCACCTTGCTGCTGTTGCCGGCGTGGCACTCTATGAGCCACGAAAGTCTGGTAATGCGGGCGGATAATTTCCTGCGGATATCTTCCGGCACTTCCGACTCCAGACGCTTCTGTGTCTGCCGCGCCGCCGCCAGATCATCGCCTGCCAGCTGCAGAAAAATAATTCCTTCCAGTGCTTTGTATTTCCAGAGACCGTTATCTTGTGCAGCAGTTGCCAGTTTTTCGTAACTTGTACGGGCGGCAGTGTAATCGCCGCTGCGGGTCTGTGCTTTGCCCAGCAGCTCCAATGCCCGCAAAAGCACAGGATCACCGGCAGCAAGATTTTCAACAGCTTTTTTGAACAGTTCAATTGCCTGCTGATACTTTTTCTGATGCATCAGCATTCTGCCGCGCATAATGTCAAGCGCGTCTCTGCCGGCGGCAAATTCGGGCGAAACCTCTGCTTCTGCAAGCAGTTTTTCTGCCGCCGCAGTCTGATGAGTCACCAACAGACTTTCCAGCAGCAGGTCAGTGGCCTGACGCCGCAACGCGGCATCTTCAAGACCGCGCAGCGCCTGCTGCAGAAAACCTGCCGCCGATGCCGCATCGTCATTTTCAAACGCCAGTTTACCCAATTGCAGATAGCGCTTGTAAATATTGCTGTTGCCGGCAAAAGTGGCGGCATCCGCCTGATTTTCTGCAAAAAAAGCATTCAGTGCTCCACTGCCGCACACTCCGGCAAGCACCAGCGTTACAAGAAGATTTTTTGTTACAGTATGCACCTGTTTTCACCCGGCAAATATTGTGATTTACTCTGCAGTTTCCGCAGTTCCGGCATTTTCAGCTGCCGCGGGGGTGCCGGAAAGTTTTTCCCGGACTCTGGCGGCAACTTTGTTTGCCAATTCTTCATTGCTTTCCAGCAACGCCTTGGTCTGCTCGCGGCCCTGACCGAGCTGTTCGCCATCCATACTGAACCAGCTGCCGCGTTTTTCCAATATCCCGAGATCGGTGGCTACATCCAGGATCGAACCGATCCGGCTGATACCTTCCGAGTAATTGATATCAAATTCCGCGATCCGGAACGGCGGCGCCATCTTGTTTTTGATGACTTTCACGCGGGTGCGGTTGCCGGTGACATTGCCGGAAGCATCTTTTATAGCGGTGACTTTTCTTATATCCATACGGATCGATGCATAGAATTTCAGTGCATTACCGCCGGTGGTGGTTTCGGGATTACCATAAACCACACCGATTTTTTCGCGGATCTGATTGGTAAAGATCACGCAGGTCTTGCCGCGGTTGGCGGCACCGGTGATCTTACGCAGCGCCTGCGACATAAGCCGCGCCTGCAGCCCCATATGCGAATCCCCCATCTGACCTTCCAATTCTGCCTTGGGCACCAGCGCCGCCACCGAGTCCACCACCAGCACATCAATGGCACCGCTGCGGATCAATGCATCGGCAATATTCAAGGCATCTTCGCCACTGTCCGGCTGGGAGATCAAAAGATCGCTGGTGTTCACCCCGATCTTGGCGGCGTACACCGGATCGATAGCGTGTTCGGCATCAACAATAGCACAGCGTCCGCCGGCTTTCTGCGCATTGGCGATCACGTGCAGACAGACCGTGGTCTTACCGGAAGATTCCGGTCCGAAAATTTCCACGATTCTGCCGCGCGGCAGACCGCCGATACCCAATGCAAGGTCCAGTGACAATGCACCGGTACTGATGACATCTTCGGCATTATACGCCGGAGAATCGCCCAGTCGCATAATCGAACCCTTACCGAACTCTTTTTCGATCTGGGCAATTGCTATTTCAAGATTTTTATTGCGTTCTGCATCGCCGGGAACCGGCGGCACGGGATTGTTTTTTACAGCCATAACCACACTTCCTTATCAAATTAAATATCAAGATCTTTCACACTGGCGGCATATTTTTCAATATACTCTCTGCGCGGTTCCACAGCATCGCCCATCAGCAATGTAAACATACGTTCAGCCTGCACGGCGTCGTTCATAGTCACCTGGATCATCTTGCGCCGTTCCGGGTCCATTGTGGTTTCCCAGAGCTGTTTGGGGTCCATTTCACCCAAACCTTTGTAGCGCTGTATATCGATGCCCTTGCGGCCGTTGTCGCGGATGATATCAAAGAGTTCCTGCAAACTGTGTGCTTCGCGTTCTTTACCGTCGGCAACCACGCGCCAGATGGCATCACCTTCAGCAAAAACGCGGTCTGCTGTCAGTGAATGTCCGGAGAGTTCGCGCGCCAGTTCGGTCACTGCCAGCGATTCAAAAATATCCACTGTATCAATAGCACTGATAACTGCGGTGGTTCCGAAGAGTGCTTCGGTGTTTTCCGCTTCATCGGCATCATCAGCAGCTTCAGCATTTTCCGCAGCATCAACCACGCTTTCAACACTCTTTTCCGCAGCATCTTCCGCACCAGCCGCCGGCGCCGCCGGAACATCTTCACCGATGCGTTCGCGGCTTTCGGCAATCACACTGCGGCGTTCTTCAGCGCTGTAAACAAACTTGCAGCTGACCGTACCGTCCAGTTCACGCACGCTGATTTCCGCCACCGGGAAAACACCTTCGGCATTGGCAAGCGCAAAGTATTCCTGCGGCTCCACACCGCAGCGCTGCAGACCGTTGGCGCAGTGCTGTGCGCGACGGAACAGGGCAATGAGGTTCGCCACTTCTTCCTGCGGAATGGCTTTGCCTTCAAGGTCAAAGACCTGAATATCTTCCACGCCCAGCTGAATAAGGTAGTTATCCAGCTGCTCATCGGTATCGATATAGCGTTCTTTATTTTTGCGCTTGACCTTGAACAGCGGCGGATTGGCTATATAGATATGCCCCGCTTCGATCAGCGGACGCATCTGCCGGTAGAAGAATGTCAGAAGCAGTGTACGGATGTGCGCGCCGTCCACATCAGCATCGGTCATAATTACGATGCGGTGGTAACGCAGTTTGGATATATCAAAGTCTTCATCCACACCACAACCGATTGCCGCAAACATTGCGCGGATCTCGTTATTTTTCAGAATCTTTTCCAGACGCGCCTTTTCCACATTCAAAAGTTTACCGCGGATCGGCAGAATCGCCTGGAACTTGCTGTTTCTGCCCAACTTGGCAGAACCGCCTGCGGAGTCCCCTTCCACGATGTACATTTCGCAGTTTTCCGGATTGCGGTCAGAACATTCTGCAAGTTTACCCGGCAGCCCGAAACCTTCCAGTACACCCTTGCGCTGCACCAGTTCGCGGGCGCGCTTTGCCGCTTCGCGTGCTTTAGCGGCGATCATACTCTTGAGGATCACCTCTTTTGCCACAGCGGGGTTTTCTTCAAAGAAAGTCGAAAGATTTTCGTACGCCACCGACTCCACGATACCGCGCACATTACTGTTGCCCAGTTTGGTCTTGGTCTGACCTTCAAACTGCGGATCGGGCACTTTCACGCTCACAATGGCAGTCAGACCTTCGCGCACGTCTTCGGCACTCATACCCTTGTCGTTGGCACCCTTGAGCATCTTGTTTTCTTTGGCATAGTTATTGATCGTACGGGTCAACGCGCCCTGAAAACCGACCAGGTGGGTACCGCCTTCGTGGGTATTGATGTTATTGGTGTAAGAGGCTATGTTGGTACGGAACGAATCGTTGTACTGCATAGCGATCTCCACATCGATACCGTCTTTTTCGCGGTGGAAATAGATCGGTTCCGGGTGGATGACTTTCATATCCGCATTGAGGTACTTGACAAATTCCGCGACCCCGCCTTCATAGCAATGGTATTCGCGGTAGAGCGGGTCCGACATCTCCAGACGCTCATCGATCAGAGTAACCGCCACGCCGCTGTTGAGGAACGCCAGATCGCGCAGGCGGTTGGCAAGCGTACTGCGGTCGTAAATGGTATCAGGAAAAATCGTCCCGTCAGGCTTGAAGGTCACACGGGTACCGCGCTTGTCAGTATCACCCAGCGGATAAAGCTGACGGGTGGTCACGCCGCGGGCGAATTCAATCCCCCAGGCCTTGCCGTCGCGATAGACTTCAACCTTCATCCAGTCGGAAAGCGCATTTACACAGCTTACACCCACGCCGTGCAGCCCGCCGGAAACTTTGTAGCTGTTGTGGTCAAACTTACCGCCGGCGTGCAGTACGGTCAGCACCACTTCCACAGCGGGCTTGCCTTCGGTTTCGTGAATATCCACAGGAATACCGCGCCCGTCATCCAGTACCGATATACTGTTATCGGGGTGAATCGTCACTTCCACACTGCTGGCATAGCCGGCAAGCGCTTCGTCAATCGAGTTATCCACAACTTCGTACACCAGGTGGTGCAGACCTTTGAGTGCGGTATCCCCGATATACATTGCAGGACGCATACGCACCGCTTCAAGACCTTCCAGAACAGTGATCTTGCTGGCAGAATATTCTGATGCCGCGGGTGCATTTCCCGCAGCGGCGGATTCATTGACTGCATTGGGCTCTTTTACTTCATCGGACATTGGAAAAAATCCTCCTATATTATAAAACATTTTCACAGTATAAATTATACTTTAATACAATACACCGCGCGCGCGATTTTTACAAGATTTTACCCCCTCAAAATTTGAACTTTTTCAACATTTTTTTGACATTTTTCCCTCCTGGTGGTATATTGCTGGATCGATCAGATAAAAATGGAGGTTTTTATGGCTCTGATGCATACACTTTTTACATCAACTTCGCTCAAGCGCAGATGTGCTATGAATGTCTTTGTGCCGGAAAAGCCGCACAGCGACGGCAAACCCGGTTTTCCGGTAATCTATCTGCTGCACGGCAGAAGCGACGACGAAAACTCCTACGCTGACCACGGCATCCGCGCCCTGGCAGAAAAATATGAGTTCATTGTGGTTATGCCCGACGGCGGCAGATCGTTTTACACCAACCTGGCTTCCGGCGAAAATTACTGGGATCTTATATCTCTGGAGCTGCCGCGGCTGATCGCCACAATGTTTCCGGCGCGTACCGACCGTGCAAGTACCTTTGCAGCAGGGCTTTCAATGGGCGGCTACGGCGCTCTGAAACTGGGCTTGCGCCAGCCGGAACGTTTTGCCTGCATCGGAGCTATGTCCGCCGTGGCTGATATAGCCTGGGTCGGACGCAAAGAGGGCTGTATGTGCGATGCGGAAGTAAACAATATGTTCGGTTCGCGCACCGGTATGACCGGCACGGAAAACGATCTCTTTGAGCTTCTGAAAACTCCCGCTCCCGCGTGCGTATTCCCTGAACTTGTGCTGCGCTGCGGCGACAGCGATATGCTTATAGAAGACAACCGCGAATTTGTCAGAAAACTGCAGAACACCAATATAAAATTTGATTATGCCGAAACGCCCGGAGCCGGACACGAATGGCCCTACTGGATGGCAAAACTCGATGAAATTTTTGCCTGTTTTTCACGCTGAAAATGCTTATTTCAACGAAAAATCAGACTTTTTCGGCAAATAGGCGCTATTGTGTGTTGAAAAAAATCAAATCTGTGTTATATTATTGACTCAAAAGTGTGTAAAACTCAAACCCTAATTTTTTAACCTTAAAAAACAAAAGAGGCAAAAAAATGATCAAAGTCGGTATCAACGGTTTCGGTCGTATCGGCCGTATGGTTTTCCGTGCGGCGGTGGAAAACTTCAGCAATGACATCCAGATTGTCGGTATCAACGACCTGCTGGATCCGGATTATCTGGCATATATGCTGAAGTATGATTCAGTTCACGGTATCTTCAAGCACGACATCAAAGTCGATGGCAACTATCTCGTGGTCGATGGCAACAAGATCCGCCTGACCGCTGAAATGGATCCGGCCAATTTGAAGTGGGACGAAGTCGGCGCTGACGTCGTCGTCGAATCCACCGGTCTCTTCCTGGAAGATGCCAAGGCCCGCAAGCACATCGAAGCCGGCGCCAAGAAAGTCATTATGTCTGCCCCGAGCAAAGATGCCACCCCGATGTTTGTCTATGGCGTCAACGACAAGACCTATGCCGGCCAGGACATCATCTCCAACGCCAGCTGCACCACAAACTGCCTGGCCCCGATCAGCAAAGTTCTGAACGACAAATTCGGCATCAAGCGCGGTCTGATGACCACCATCCACGCTGCCACCGCCACCCAGAAGACCGTTGACGGTCCCTCCAAGAAAGATTGGCGCGGCGGCCGCGGTATCCTCGAAAATATGATCCCCTCCAGCACCGGTGCTGCCAAGGCGGTCGGTAAGGTTCTGCGCGAACTCAACGGCAAACTTACCGGTATGAGTGTCCGCGTTCCCACCAGCGACGTCTCCTTTGTTGACCTGACTGTGGAACTGAACAACGAATGCACCTACGATCAGATCTGCGCGGCTATGAAAGAAGCTGCCGAAGGCGAACTCAAGGGCATCCTCGGCTACACCGATGAAGCTGTTGTTATAGCTGCTGTAAAGGATTTCAATCTTGAAGTACAGGATAAGGAGTTTATCATTTTCGTAGGTCCGTCCGGTTGTGGTAAGTCCACTACCCTTCGTATGATCGCAGGTCTTGAAGAGATC
>JAZNBV010000094.1:0-37643 GCA_045587205.1 Victivallaceae bacterium | reverse complement strand
GAATAATAAGCCACATTGTAATCTTTGCCGTCGGCGGCAGTTGTTAAATAAAACTTAACAACTGAATTTTCTTGCAACTCTTTATCTTCAAGTATGTTGGATATATGAGTCGAGATATTTGCCTTGGAGGTGGCAAAAAGTTCAGCAAGCTGATTCTGATTGAGCCAGACTCTGCCGTCCTTTGCCAGCAAAGAGATATTCGCCTTGCCGTCGGCTGTTGAATAAATAATGATTTCTTCTGAATTGCCGTTCATATTACTGCACCTTCAGAAAAACCTCACCGGTTTTCGGGAATGACTTCCAGCCAGTAGTCGTTGGGGTCGTTCACAAAGTAAATGCCCATTTCTTCGTTTTCATAACAGATACAGCCCATTTCGGCGTGGCGCTTGTGCGCTCCTTCGTAATCATCTACCTTAAACGCAAGGTGAAATTCATTGTCGCCAAGGTCGTAGGGGTGATCCATTTCGCGCAGCCACGTCAATTCGAGCTGGTGGCTGCTGTTGCCGTCTTCGAGGTAAACAATGATAAAAGAACCGTCTTTAGCGTTGATTCGGCGGACTTCGTGCATATCAAAAGCATCCTGATAAAATTTAATGCTCTTGTCAAGGTCAAAAACGTTCAAATTATTGTGAACCATACGGAATTTCATAATCACTTCTCCTTGTTTTTGTGACTTTTAAATACTATAAATCGTTTTTTCCCGGTTGTCAAATCAATATATAAAAAAGCAGCGGTCATTTGACCGCTGCTGACAAAATCTGCCAAAACAGCATCATTCCCAGAAACCTTCGCCGGTTTCAGCATATTTACGCAGTATATCGCGCTTGATCTTGCCGGAAAATGTTTTGGGCAGGCTGTGGACAAACTCGATTTCACGCGGGTATTTGTAAGGTGCAGTAATGCGTTTGCAATGCTGCTGAAGTTCCTTGACCAGCGACTCGGTCGGCTCCCAGCCGGCGTGCAGAACAATGTATGCTTTGACCTTGGTTCCGCGCATCGGGTCGGGCGCACCCACTACTGCAACTTCGCGCACGGCATTGTGCTGCATCATAGCTTCTTCGACTTCCAACGGCCCGATCCGGTAGCCGGAACTCTTGATGATATCATCACTGCGTCCGAGGAACCAGAAATAGCCGTTTTTATCTTTACGCGCCTTGTCGCCGGTGTAATAGTAATCACCGATAAAGCACTGTTCATTGTCTTTGCGTCCGAAAAGATACCCGTTGAACAGCCCCAGCGGCCGTTCCGGATTGATCTTTACGGCTATGCGTCCATCTTCTCCATCCGGCACAACATTACCTTCATCATCGTGCAGTTCTATCTGCCAGCCCGGAACTGCTTTGCCCATCGCGCCCGGCACCGGATCAAAACCGGCAGGATTGCAAATCAAACAAACCGTTTCAGTCTGACCGTAGCCTTCGCGGAGCGTTATATTGGTGCCTTCTTTCCACAAGCGGATCGTTTCCGTATGCAAAGGTTCACCGGCAGAAGTACACTGCCGGAGCGCACTCAAGTCAAACTTACGCAGATCATTCAGCACCAGCATACGGAAAATCGTCGGCGGCGCACAAAATGAAGTAATCGAATATTTTTCCAGCATCGGCAGCACCAGATCGGGGTCAAACTTGCCGCGTATATCAAAAATAAATACGCACGCACCCACAATCCACTGACCGAAATAATTGCCCCACAAATTCTTTGCCCAGCCGGTATCGGAAGCTGTATAATGCAGATCGTTACTGCTCAAACCGTGCCAGATCTCCGCCGTAATCCGGTGTGCCAGCGGGTATGCGCAGTTGTGCGATACCAGTTTCGGGTTCTTGCTTGTTCCGGAAGTAAACACCAGCAGCAGCGGATCGGTTGCCTTGGTGGAAAAACGGCGCGAATGCGTCACTGCTGTAGAAGAGAGACGCACCGGATAAACTATATCCACGGGGTAGTTGATCCAGCCTTCGCGCTCACCGTCAACCAGCACCTTATCGCTCAAACTGGGACATTCATCGCAGATAGCTTCCACTTTATCAGCATTGCTGGAATCGGCAATAATAACTTTGAATTTACCAAAGTTTATCCGCTGCTTGAGGTCTGCCGGAGTCAGCAGGGTCGGAACGTGGCACTGTACCGCACCCAGACGGATCAGCGCCAGAGAAAAGATCCACCATTCAGGCAGACGCGGCAACATCATAATGACCCGGTCACCTGAACTTACTCCGTGTTTGAGCAGCAGATTCGCCGCCTGGATGGAAAGCCGTCGCAATTCGTGAAAAGTGAACTTTTTTTCGTTGCCGTGGGTATCAGCCCAGATCATCGCCAGCTTGTTGCGGTCGCGATCCGCCCATACATCGAATACGTCGGTTGCAAAGTTGAAATATTCCGGACAATCGATATGAAAATTGGCAAAACGTTCCGCGAAATCTTCCGGCGGAGCTTCATAGACATACTTTTTGCAGCAAACAGCCATAACCAGACCCCATTTTTACGGGACCCGGTTCAATTGTCTGAACAACACCAGATCCCCGTTTATATAAACATTCTGGATATAATTTAGCATTTCTTACCCCACTTTGCAACAAAAAATCTATTATTTTGACAAATAAAAGCCCCATTGATATTGAAAATTGTCAAATAGGTATTAACTTATGCAAGTTGACATTACATTAATACAAAACCGTTCCGGAAAATAATGGATTTTTTTGATACACACTTTCATCTGCCCAAAGAGGGACCGCTGGATGATTATCTGGATGTTTTAAACAGCGAACACCGCTACCGGATGCTGGCGTTGGGCGCTTCTCTTGAAGGCAGTATCCGGGCATTTGAGTTTGCTCAAAAATTTGAGAATGTCTGGTGCGCCTGCGGAGTTCATCCGCACGATGCGGAAAATTTTTCCGGCGATCTTGCTCCGTTTACCGATATGCTTGCCGATAAAAAAGTGCGTGCCGTCGGTGAAATCGGGCTGGATTTCTTTTACGACTATTCGCCGCGCACCGATCAGATCAGATGTTTTGAAAAATTCCTTGCTCTGGCGCTTGAACACCATAAACCCATAAGCGTGCATTGCCGCGATCAGGAAGAACGGCTTGATGCGTATAACGAAACTTACGCAATGCTCAAAGATTTTGCCTGCGATGCCGGTCCGGAAAAAATCATACTCCACTGCTACGCCGGCAACCGTGATTTTCTGGAAAAGTTTCTCGATCTGGGCGCTTTTATCGGGGTAACGGGTATGGTGACATTTCCCCACAGTAATAATATCCGTGAAAATCTTGAACACATCCCCCGCGAACGGCTGCTGCTGGAAACTGATTCGCCTTATCTTGCTCCGGTACCGTTCCGCGGCAAAACCAACCACCCGGCACTGGTGGCAGTGATTGCACGCTATGTTGCGGATTTTCTGAAAACCGATCCGGAAGAATTAGCAACTCTCACCACCGGTAACGCATTGAGAGTTTTGGAACTGGGAGAAAATAACTGATGAGCTTTGAACCATTGTATAAACTGCGCCGTGCGATGCCCGCGCCGGATGAACGGCTTCTGATCATCGACCGCCGGGGGCAGGTTTATCTGCACGTGGAAGATGATGGAACCCTGCGCATACCGCGCGCAAGTATGTTCCCGGAACTGCTGGGAGCTGAACTGCCGGAACTGGGTGAATTCAAAGAGTCACTATGCTATGGCTGCCGCTGGGAACTGGACGATCCGCCTTCGGATGAACTTTTGTGCATTGATGTGCGCGAAGCTCTGTCCCGGCTCGATCCGGCGGCAAAAAGACTTCTGCTGCGCGGCAAACCCATTCTGGAGTGGCTGCACTTGCGCCGGTTCTGCAGCGTCTGCGGCGCGGAACTGATTGACCACGAAATGGAAGAAGCGCGTTTCTGCCCGGTTTGCAGCACGCTCTTTTTCCCCAAGATCAGCCCCGCAGTTATCACGCTTATCAAGCGCGATGACGGCAAGATACTTCTGGCGTACAACCGCAAATTCCGCCACAAGTGCTACAGTCTGATCGCAGGATTTGTCGAAGCCGGTGAATCTGCCGAAGATGCAGTGCGGCGCGAAGTACGCGAAGAAGTGGGGCTGGAAATCAAAAACATCCAGTACAAATACTCTCAAAGCTGGCCATTTCCTGATTCGCTGATGCTGGGCTTTACCGCTGAATATGCTTCCGGCGAAATCACTCCTGACGGCGAAGAGATCGCCGATGCCGGATTTTACAGTATCGACGATCTGCCGACTCTGCCCGGACACGGCAGTATTGCCCGGAGAATTATTGAAGATTACATAAAAGAAATAAAAAATTGTTGAAAGGTTTCTCTGCTATGGAAAAAGTTGTTATTATCGGCAGCGGTCCCGCCGGATTGACCGCCGCAATGTATGCTGCCAGAGCCAATCTGAATCCGCTGCTGATCGCCGGGAATATGCCCGGCGGCCTGCTGACACAGACCAGCGAAGTGGAGAACTTCCCCGGTTTTCCCGCCGGCGTGAACGGTTATGAACTTATGATGCAGATCCAGCAGCAGGCGGAAAAATTCGGTGCCCGCATCGAAATAGCAGTAGTCACTGATCTGGAACTTTCCGACGGCGGCGAACAGCGTATTACCCTTGATGACGGCAATGTTATCACCACCCGTGCCCTGATCATTGCCACCGGTGCCGCACCGCGCTGGCTGGGATTGGAGTCGGAAGAGCGGCTGAAAAATCTCGGGGTTTCGGCTTGCGCCACCTGCGACGGAGCATTTTTTGAAGATATGAGCGTGGTGGTTGCCGGCGGCGGTGACTCGGCTATGGAGGAAGCGCTCTTCCTGACCAAGTTTGCCAGCAAAGTAACCGTGGTTCACCGCCGCAACGAACTGCGCGCTTCCAAGATTATGGCGGAACGCGCACTGAATCACCCTAAAATCGAATTTGTCTGGAACTCGCAGATAATCGAAGTGATGGGCAGCGAGGAAGTTACCGGCGTAAAGGTGCGCGACAACGCCACCGGCAATGAAAGCATCATTGATTGCGCCGGATTGTTTGTAGCACTCGGTCATACCCCCAATACCGCTCTTTTGCGCGGCAAACTCGATATGGATGAAAACGGCTATCTCAAACTGCAGGGGGCTACCAGCCTGACCAATTTAACAGGGGTATTTGCCGCCGGAGACTGCGCCGATCCGCGTTACCGTCAGGCAATCACTGCCGCCGGAGCCGGATGCCGTGCTGCAATTGATGCGGAACGTTATCTGGGGTGAAAATATGAACGATCAGAAACTTGTTTTTGAAAATCCGGATAATGCCGGAAAATATCTCATCTGCCCAAAGTGCCGCGAAAAACTCTATCCGGCAGATCTGGAAAGTCTGGCAATCTGCCCTTATTGCGACTGCAAGATCGGCACCAGCGATGAAATAGAAGACTTTGCCATCGATCCGGTTGTCCGTCAATGGATGGATCGTTATAAAAATCAGTGATGCTGTTATGAACCGATTCTGCAATATTTGCCCGCGGCAGTGCAATATACTGCGCGGCAGCTTTGACGGCTCCGGAAACAAACTTCCCGGAGTCTGCCGGGCACCATCGGAACCGGTGGTGGCGCGTGCCGGATTGCATTTCTGGGAAGAACCGGTCATCAGCGGAGAACGCGGCTCGGGGACGGTATTTTTTTCAGGTTGCAACCTTAAATGTGTTTACTGCCAGAACTATAATATATCCACTCACATTGAGGGCAAAGTTATTACGCTTGAGCGTCTGCAAAAAATATATTGCGAACTCATTGAGCGTGGAGCGCATAATATAAATCTGGTTACGCCCACGCATTACAGCAAAGTTATTCTGCAGAGTCTGGAAAAGCCGCTGCCCGTACCGGTAGTTTACAATACCAACAGTTACGATTCAGTTGAAACGCTCAAACTTTTTGAAGGCAGAGCCAATATATATTTAGCCGATTACAAGTACTCCGACAACCATCTGGGCAAACGTTACAGCGCCGTCAGTGATTACGCCGAAACAGCGTGGGCAGCCATCAGAGAAATGTACCGCCAGACCGGACCGTATGTTATCGATAAAAACAATATTATGCAGAAAGGTGTGATCATCCGCCACCTGATACTGCCCAATGCCGTGGAAAATACTCTGCGCACCATTGAAATGGTTGCCAAAACCTTTGCACCCGGCGAAGTTTTGTTCAGTTTGATGCGGCAATATCTGCCTTACGGTCAGGTTTCAGATGAACACTACCCTGAACTCAACCGCCGTGTCAGCGATGAAGAATACGCACTTATTGAAGATGCGCTCTTTGCATCCGGCATTGAAGACGGTTTTGTACAGGATGAATCCAGTGCTTCGCAGGATTTCATACCCTGTTTTGACGGCAGCGGCGTCTGAAGCTGCTTACGCACCGAACTGCATACGGTGGTATTTGGAATAAATACCATCTTTTGCCAGCAATTCGCTGTGCGTACCGATTTCGACAATGCGCCCGTCTTCCACAGTAATGATCTTATCGGCGTGCCGTATGGTACTCAAGCGGTGGGCGATCACCAGTGTGGTGCGGCCGCGGGAAAGATCTGCAAGAGCAGCTTGAATATGCTGTTCGCTTTCATTATCCAGCGCACTGGTGGCTTCGTCAAGGATCAAAACCGGCGGATTCTTCAAAAACACCCGTGCTATGGCAATGCGCTGCTTCTGTCCGCCGGAAAGCCGGACTCCGCGCTCGCCGGTATCGGTGTTGTATCCGTCAGGCAGCGTCATTATAAAATCGTGGATATTGGCACGTTTGGCGGCTGCAATGATCTCTTCCTCCGAGGCATCAGGCTTGCCGTAAACGATATTCTCTTTTACCGTGCCGGAAAACATATAAAGATCCTGCTGAACAATACCTATACAACTGCGCAACGCCTTGAGCTGCCACTTTTTAACATCCACTCCGTCAAGGGTTATTGCCCCATCTGCAGCATCATAAAAGCGCGGCAGCAGTGCGCAGATCGTACTTTTGCCGCCGCCTGAAGGGCCGACCAGCGCAACCGTGGTGCCCGGCTCAACCGTAAAAGATACATCATTAAGCACCTCGTTGCCCTGATTATACTCAAAGGATACATTTTTGTACTCTATCCTGCCGCCGGCAAATTCCGGGGACTGCGCCTGCGGGTGTTCAACAATATCCGGCACAGTGTCCAGCACTTCGGCAAAACGGCGGAATCCCGACCAGCCGCGCTGGAACTGTTCGGCAAAATTTATCAGCATTTCCAGGGGATGAATAAAAATACCTATATAGAGTGCATAGATTGCCAGCTCCCCGGGCGTGATCGCTTTGCGGGCAATGAATATACCGCCGAAAAACAATATTGCAGCATAAAGCAATCCGTGAAAAAACGAATTACCGGCGTGAAATCTGCCCATAGTCCGGTAATTATCGACTTTGGAATCCATATAAGCTGAATTACAATCGTTGAACTTGCTTTTTTCCACATCTTCATTGGCAAATGATTTGACCACCCGTATGCCGGCAAGCGAATCCTGTATGCGCGAATTCACCACGGCGATCCGGCGGCGGTTTTCAGTGAATACCTGCCGCATCTTTTTTCGCATAAACGCACAATATATGCACATAGCTGCCGCCACAACCAGCAATACAAGGGTCAGTTTGACATTGATCGAAAAAAGTATGATAAATGCCCCCGCAACTTTCAAACCGGATATAAGCAGTATTTCCGGTCCGTGATGTGCCAATTCGGTTATATCAAAAAGATCCGCCACGATCCTCGACATCATTTCGCCGGTATTATTGCGGTCAAAGTAGGAAAAACTCAACTTCTGATAATGTTCAAAAATATCACGACGCATATCTGTTTCCATCCGCGCGCCCATAATATGTCCCCAGCAGGTGATAAAATACTGGGCAAAAAAGCGGATTATATACAACACAGCCAACCCGACAGTTATCAATCCGATCACCCGGATAATTTTATCTGCGCTTTCCTGAAAAACCCCTTTGTTGAGAATATTCAGCAGCTGCGGAAATGCCAGATCCACCGCCGACACGATCAATGCGCAGAACATATCAAAAATAAACAGCCACTTGTACGGTTTGTAATAATTGATAAACCTCCGCAGCAGATGTGCAGGTTCGGCAGTTGAGCCCGAATCTTTTTTGAACATTTTAATGAACCATTCTGTATAAACAAGCGGCGGAATATCGCTATTCCGCCACGGTGTATTCAATATTGAAAAAAATTATTTATCTATCTCAAAGTCATAAAAGCGGTTGACACCTTCGCAGCCAATGATCCCCACATAGTACTCTTTGAACATAGCATCTTCGATGATTCCGAATTCCTTATCATTTACAGAAACTTTCAAAAGCGGGCCGCGGCGGGTGAATTTTATATCCACTTCCAGTTCATACTTGACATTGGGCAGAAATTTCGCCTTCATATAACCGGCTTTGCGCCACACCTGTTTGCCGTTTTCAAACCAGTGCCGCCAGATATTGATTCCTTCGTCGAACAGCACGATTTCGTAGTGCGTACGGAATTCCGGAAAACCCTTGTCACTGGTGCCGACTTTTTCAGCAATGACAATGCTCGGAGCCATACGGTAATCAAAACTCATTTCCGCCTTGACTTCGCAATTACCTTTGATGGGGTTCTTGTAGATCATAGCGGCATAAGTTTCAGGCGCACGCTTGCCGAGCATATCCTTGGCCGTGGCATCTGCCGGGCAGATATTGACAATATGATCACGTTCCTGCCGGAAACCGTTGATATTGGGCCAGCGGGAGCTTTTCACCTGGATAAAATCATCTTTGTTCCATTTGCCGGGTTTGAATTCGCACTCAAAAATATCCTGACTTATTGCAGCAACAGCAAAAACAGCGGCAAAAATCATCAACACAGTTTTACACATTTTTTTCATTGTCGGGTACTCCTTAAATTGTTATCAATGGAAAAATACACTCTTACGCAGAATATACTTCAACTCTTCAAAATCATAGTTATTGCTCCACCAGGTGGGGTGCTGCAGAAACATCACTACATCACCGGGAACACAGCTCTTCAGCGCGGCAACAAATTCATCGCCCCCAATACAGGTGGATTCGCCGAAATAGTGGAAATGATCCCCGAACTTCTTTTTCATTTCAGTCATCAGACTGTAAAATTCACCGAAGGGCGGCAAACCGCAGGCAGCGATCGCCTCTTCGTCCCAGGTTTTGTCCTCTTTGCGCACCAGCGCCGCTGAATCCCACTGTGCTTTGTAAACTCCGTGCCCGAAAGCATATTTTATTTCCGGGAAAAATCCGCGCAGATATTCCATATTTTTTTTGAAACTTTCGATCCCGGCGGCTTTATCGCCTTCGGTAATAACAATATCTTCGTGCTGATACTGGAATTCGTGACCGAGATCGCGGATCTTGAACAAATCTTCGCGCCACACCGGATCGATCACCGATACCACCCGGATATTATAGCTGCTGCGAAAGCCGAAAGCGTGTTCCATTTCCGCCATTTTAAGTGCCAGATAGTTGTCGTTGGGCCGTTCAATATCGTGCATCCAGACTATGCGGACTTTGTCTGCCTGCTGAAGATCGCCGCGGAAAAATGCTTCGTATCCCTCCGACTCGGTCATAATCGAGTAGCGTTCTTTAACCAGTTCGCCGCAGATCTTGGCATATTCCTGTGCGTTGAAATCCTGCCTGACGTGAGCATAATGCTCAAACGACAGATCCATAGGTACATATTTTTTAGCCATAATAAACTCCTTTCAGTAAATAACGCCTTGTTAAATATACATCTCCGGAAAATGATTTGCAAATCTTTCAATATACAAGCCAGTCAAAAAAACTGATACTGCCGTTTTCGTTGCTTATACCGGGGTTAAAATAGGTGGCATCCATTCTTACCGAACCGGAACCACCGGAAGAAGCGTTCTCAATGGTAATACGGTAACAGCCGGAATTGGCAGTTGAAAAACTGTTCCGCAATGTTGCCAGCAGCAGCGGATCAAGTTCTTCAGAAAGTATCACCGGTTCAACTGATTTTTTATACTTTTTTATTGCTTTAAGCGTTTCCACAGCGTCTTCGTGACTCAAATTGGCATAATTGGTCAAAAGTGCATAATTAGCCTGATAAAGATCGGGACGGCTGTTGCGCTGTCTGCCCATACCCAATGGATTGACCAGAGTCATTCTGCCGTTGCTGTCCGGCGGAAAAAACTTTATACCGTCAGGAATGAACCAGAGTTCTTCGCGGTATTGCAGAGCATTATTGCGCGGCAGTTTGACATCTTCCTCCAACTCCTGATACTCCTCAATTTCCATACCGTCTTCACCAACCAGATCATTGGTATCAATATAGTCGGCGTACCGGGTATTGAAAATCGTGATGTTATCGCTCAAATCTTCTTCGTTGGACGCCCGCACCCGGGTCAGATTGTTCAATGCAGTGCGTATATTGCCATCGATGGATAATCCGCCCATACCGTTTTCCACGCGGTATTTTACCAGAGTACCGTAATAATCCAGTTCGCGCGGTCTGCCGTCAGGTATAAAGCGCTCTTCATCATACTCGCTGTAATCAAAAGAGAGCATATCACTGGTTTTGTATTCGTTGTTATCCGCTGCCAGCAGCCAGATTATCCGGTTCATTGCACCTTCGGCAACATAGCGCGAACGCAGCACATCAGAGTCGTTGCGGATACCGTAAGATGCCAGATTCGAGTATGCCACCATACTCATAACCAGCAAACTTACAGTGCTTAACATAACCAGCACCGCCACCAGCGCCACGCCGGATTCGGAATCGTTATTACAATAGCTTTTGCAGAAAAACTTTTTCATTGTGCCATACCTGAAAATGCAGAAAGCCCCGCTGTCCGGCGCAAATAACTCAAGCGTTCGCCGTTTTCAAACTCGATTGTAAACCCGACCGCCGCCGGCAGACGGTTCTTGTATTCTGAATCATCCTGATCCCAGTTTTCCAGCCACTCGATTTCATCATCGTCATCATAATCAGCGTATGAAAAAGTTAGCGCTGCAACATTTTCCGCCAATACTTCACTTTTTAGACTGGTCTGCTGCTCATCAAGTTCCAACCACGGCAGGAATGGGGTGTTTTTGTAATCGCAAACCAGTTGATTATCATCATTGACATACAATCTTACAAAAATAAAACTGCCCCTGCCCCCGGCATCAGGCAACTGCATTGCGGTAAAAAAAAGTTCATCTTCAGCCCCGTTGAAAACCAGATTTTCCACATCGTCTTCAGTTTCATCCGGCCAGAAAAATGCTATCGTGTTCCCCATAAGTGCGGCAACTTTATCCAGTTTGCGGTTGCGTTCCAGTTTTTGCGACAGCGCGGTGACTTTTTCGCTGCTGCGCATAAATCCCGCCAGCGCCGCCGCTGATGCCGTACCGATCATAGCCAGGATAGCCATAGCAGCTATAAGTTCGACCAGGGTAAAGCTGTAAAGAGATTTTTTCATCAATCCATATCCCCCACACTGTCAAAATCGATCCGGTCGATTTTCAATGTATCAACTATTTCGCGGCTCCGGGCATCCACCAGATCCAGCACCAGCGTACGCAGCGGCGCCTGCCGGTCAAGGTTATTGAGTTCTTCAGGCAGATTTTCAGCATCGGTATAGCTTATTTCAATATCGTAAATATTGCTTTCAAAAACATCAGAAGGCATATCCGGCACTTCCTCTTCCGGAAAAAGCAGACAATACTCTGCAGCCTGGCTTAAAAGATGCATTCTCTCCCAGCTGGCATACGCTTTATCCACCCGGTTGACTGCATTTTGCGAAAAAACAAAAAATGCCCCCAGAGCCAGAGCCATAACAGCAATAGCTGCAATCACTTCTATAAGGGTAAAAGTTTTTTTCACCATATAATCCTGCCGTTGTCACTCGATTCAGCAACCACTTCCACCCGGCCGGTAAAGTCAGAGATCCGCACGGTGCGTACATCATTGCCCAACTGAACTGTAAGCGCATAACTCATCCGTGCGGAACCGCCGCGGGTAAAGCGCCACAATTCAATAAAATCTTCAGATATTTCCACACCTTCCATTGCCGGCAGTTCGATGGTTATATCCAGTTTTTCAGGAAAACGCCATTCGGGAGCGGAGTCATCTTCATTGCCGGAAGAGTTTTCACCAGCCTGATTATCGATAAACTCCTGTTCAGCTTCCCACTCTCTATCAACGGCATCAAGAATAACCGGCACCAGATCGCCATCGCCTTCAATTTCATCGGCTTGCATAACTGCCGGATTGTTGAGCCATTCATCGGATTTTTCGATACGGAAAACCTTTTCATCCGGGTAATAGAGCAGTCTGCGGACCCTGCCGTCAAGCATAGAATCTGCGCGTGCCCGGGCGCAAAATACCCTGAAGTCGCGCAACGCACGCTCAAAAACTGCACTTTTGCGCTCGCGCCCGATATAAGAGCCGGATATGGCGGTAAGCAGTATGAATATAACAATTACCGCCGATAATTCCAGCAGAGTAAAATATTTGCGTTTCAAGTGTTTCAATTACTCTCCGGAGCCTGCTGTCCAATTGGTTATATCAGCATTTTCGCCTTCGCCGCCTTCCACGCCGTCAGCGCCGTAGCTGGAGAGATCGAATTCGCCGTGTTCACCGGGTGATACATAAACATAATCGTTGCCCCAGGGGTCTTTAGGCACGCCGGGCTTGATGTAGGGTCCATCCCACTTTTCAACTTCATTGACATTTTCCACCAGCGCCTGCAAACCGTCATCAGTTTCCGGATATTTGCCGGTATCAAGTTTATAATCGGTCAATGCCTGTTCCAGAAGTTTGATCTGGGTCTTGGCTGTGGTTATGCGGGCACTGCGGATGTGCTTGAAGACCATCGGGGCGGCAAAACTGGTCAACATAACCAGAATCACGATCACCACCATAAGTTCGGTCAAAGTGAAGTGCTGCTTTCTGAATTTGCGCTGATTGAACATTTTTCAACTCCTTTATTGTTTATTTTATGCTTCTATGCTGTTCAGTTCCATTATTGCCATAAAGATCGCCAGCACCACAGTCATTACAACCAGTGCCAGAGCCACGATCACCAACGGTTCAAACATACTCAAAAGCCGCTTGATCTGGCGGCGGGTATCTTCTTCAACATTTCCGGCGGCTTTCATCAGCATCGCTCCAGATGTACCGGATTCTTCTCCCACGCGCAGACGGCTGGAGAGTCCGCGCGGCAGATACGGGTTGTTTTCCAGCGCGGCAGAGAGTTTCAAACCGCTTTTGAGTTTGCCTTCCAACTCGCTGAAACTGGCTCGTATCAGCGGATTCTGGATCACTTTTACTGCAATACGCACTGTTTTGATTATATCTACATGATTGCTTACCAGAATTGCCAGCGTGCGGACAAATTTGCCCATTTCAACAGCGGTGTGCAGTGCACCGAAAAGCGGCAGTTTGAGAATAAAAGCGGCTTTGATTTCTGCCAGCTGTTCCCTGCCCAGCACCTGCCGCAGGATCAGCGGTGCGGCAATAATCACTATTGCCGCCGTTATCGAACCATAGACCACCACATCGCTCATTTTCATAAGAAAAATCATTGAATCCGGCAGCGCGCGCCCCATATTTTCAAACTGTGTTACAAACTTGGGTACAAAAACTGCAAACATCAATATTGTAACGATCACCGCCACAGAGAGCACCACCGCGGGGTAAATGGAACTGCTGACAATAAAATCTTTGAGTTCGCGGCTTTCGCTCATAAAACGGCGCAACTCTTCCAGAACTTCCGGCAGGCGGCCGGTTTCCTCGCCGGTTTCGATCAGATTGGCGTAATAGCCGGGAAAAAGCGTACCGTAACTTCGGATAAGTTCAGAAAATTTACGACCTTCGTGCAATCCCTGCCGCAGGGATTGAATAAAATCGCGCTGCTCATCATTGCCTGCTCCTTCAGCAATAATACTCAATGCCCGCTCCAGCGGAATTGCCGAATTCAAAAGTGCTGAAAGCTGTTCGGTCATATCCAATATATCGATCCGCGAGCGCCCGAACAGACTTTTTTCGTTCTGCGCCGGATCGATTTCACGCACAAATTTTACCGGCACAAAGTTGAGCCGCCGGAGCTTCTGCTCTGCTTCGCGTAAATTTTCCGCCTCAACAGTTACCTCTTTGACCGGTTCGCCCGGCGTGATTGCTTTGTATAAATAAAGTGCCATAACAATTCAGTTGTTTTCTTCAGCTTTCAGCGGTTGAACGCAGCAGTTCTTCGGCAGTGGTTATACCGCTGGCGACTTTGCTGCGGCCATCTTCCAGAAGCGTTTTCATACCGTTTCTGACCGCGATTTTTTCCAGTTCGGAACTGGGTCGGTTGTGACTTATAGCTTCGCGCAATTCATCATTTACGCGCAGGAATTCGTATATGCCGGTTCTGCCGCGGAACCCGGTACCGTTGCAGTTGCGGCACCGGTTTCCGGCTCCGTCCGAACCGCTGCCGCCGCAAACAGTACACACTTTGCGTACCAGACGCTGCGACATAACCCCGAACAGCGCCGACGCCACCAGAAAACCTTCCACATTCATATCAATCAGACGCGTTACCGCCCCCACTGCATCATTGGTATGCAGTGTACTCAACACCAAATGCCCGGTCAACGCGGCATTGATAGCTATATCGGCGGTTTCCCGGTCGCGGATCTCCCCTACCAATATAACATCCGGGTCCTGACGGACGATCGAACGCAAGCCGGAAGCAAAGTCCACACCGATCTGGGAATTGACCTGCATCTGGCACAAACCGGGCATCTGATATTCCACCGGGTCTTCCACGGTAATAATCTTGCGCTTGTGATCGTTGAGCTGATTGATCACGCTGTAAAGTGTAGTGGTCTTGCCGGAACCGGTGGGGCCCACCACCAGGATCATACCGTGCGGTATCTGGATAAGATCATTGAATTCCGAAAGCATCGTTTCCGACATACCCAATGCCCGCAGATCGTACGCTACAGATGCCTTATTGAGCAAGCGCAGCACAATACTTTCGCCGGTAAGAATCGGAATCGTGCTTACACGCATATCCAGTTCAGTGCGTCCCAGCTGGAAAGTGGTTCTGCCGTCCTGCGGCAGACGGCTTTCGGCAATATTCAATCCGGCAATAAGTTTTATGCGCGACGCTATCGCCGGGAAATCCCTTATTGCAGTGGACATTATTTCAGTAAGCACCCCGTCCACCCGGCAGCGTACCACCACCCGGTCTTCGCCGGGTTCCACGTGGATATCACTGGCGGAAAGTTCCACCGCGCGGGCAAAAATATCATTGACCATCCGGACTATGCGTGCTTCGCCAGCCATACTGCGCAGAGCATCTTCGCTGTCGGCATTGACCGATGTTTCGGGTTCGCTTTCCTTGTAAACGGCATTTATCAAACGCTCCAGCAATGTATGGCGGACAAGCGTGTACGACATATTTTTTTTGAGCTGACGGCTGCAGAAAAATGCGTTATTGACCAGATTATAAGGGTTGGATATATATACTTTGATATTTTCTCCGTCCCATTCCGCTGGCATCATACCCTTGCTGCTCAAATATTCCCACGAAATACCGGGGAAACGCTCCGGTTTGACGATCATATCCTCATCAGGAACATCTACAGCAAAAATCCCGGCATAGATATTCAAAAGTTCCGCTTCCGTGCAGATACCTTTTTCGACCATTGCCGCATCAGCTGCAGCAGGATCGGAATTGCACTCTTCAAGCAGTGCGGCATATCCTTCAAACTTTTCGAGCAGTTCCTTCCGGAGCCGGCGCAGCTTTTCCGGAGTACCGGCAAGACCGCTGGTATATACGATCTCCGGAGATTGTTTTCCGTCAAACTCCATCATTACTGCTTATCCTTTTTTTCCGCGGCTGATTTTTCTGCAGCAGCGGCTTTTTTGAGTTCGGAAGCCTCTTTTTTCATTTCCTTATCAGCCTTTTCGCGGGCTTTTTCCGCCTTGCTGCGGCGGATACGCTCTTCGCGCTTGAGGTCGGCTTTATGTGCATCGGCGATTTCGCCTTCAAACTTGCTCAAAGCTTTAACAGCTTCGTTATATCGCTTGATCATATCTTCGACTTTGCCCTTTTCATCAACAATATATCCGGTGACCAGCACCAGCATTTCTGTACGCGAAGTCGATTGATCGGTATTTCCGAAAAGTCTGCCCAGGATCGGTATATCGGAAATGATCGGTATGGAATTGAGATCATCAGAGAGTTTTTCCTGGATCATACCGCCCATTATCATAGTTTTGCCGTTGGCAATGGTCATACTGGTTTCGATCTCGCGTTTCTGGATCACCGGAGTATCACGCGCGGTGCTGATGGTGTTGGTCACCGGCTCGGAGACTTCCTGCTTGATTTCAAGCGAAATAAGATCACTGCTTGTTACCTGCGGAGTCATTGTCATAATGATCCCGGTTTCGCGGTAATTGTAAGTATTGGTGACCTGCCCGGCAACCGATTCGCTGCTGCTGACCGATCCGGTAATCAGCGGCACATCGTCACCGATCTGGATCTTGGCTTCGGTATTGCTGGTAACCAGCAGCTGCGGACTGGAAATGATCTTGATCTTATTGCGCGTTGCCAATGCTCTTATATAGGCAAACTTTTCTTCCGGATTGCCGGGATTGGCTATGTAGAAATTGCCGCCGGTATCCGGTGTACGAACCCCGGGGTTGAGGTTGTTGTAATTCAAGCCGCCGGAAGTCATAGCCGTACCTCCGGAACCTTTGAAGTTGAATTCCACACCGAACTCATTGCCGTCGGTGAGCGACACTTCCACAATCAACACCTGCAGAAGCACCTGTGCCGGAACCGAATCCAACCGTTCCAGCAGCGCCTTCATAACCCGGTAAACGCGCGGCGTGGTACGGATGACCAGCCGGTTGTAAATGCCGTCGGCAAAAATCCGTACCGGAGTGGTGAATATATTGCTCTGAACTGTGGTGGTGGTGTTCAAATCATTGTTGGTGCCGGCGCGGGTGAACGCAGCACTGCCGCTGCTGCCGGTATTGGCGACTTTGGTAGTCTGCGTGCTCAACTGCTGGGTACGGGAGTTGCCGCTGGATGTATCAACAGTCAGCGATGCTCCTTGAGTGGTAAAAATCACCGAAAGCGCCTGGGCAAGCTGTTGAGCCTTGCTGTTGGCAACTTTGTAAACATAAACGCGTTCTTCTTCTTCACTGTCAGTGGAGTCAAGGGTGTAAACCCATTCGCGCACCATATTGACAACCTCTTCGGTGGCTGCTGATGTCACCAGCAGCTGCAAACGGTCAACCCCGGTGAGATATACCGATCCGGGCGTTTCGCCGCGGGTAGCTGCCGTTGCCGCAGTAAACCCCAGCACCGGCAGAATCTGCGAGAGATCTGCCGCAATCTTGGACGGCTGGACATTCACACAGGGGATCACCGCACGGGGCCAGTTTTTCCGTCCCGGATTGTCGATGATCTCCAATATGTTCTGCAGTTTGGGTATATTGTCGCTGGAATCACACACCACTACCATTGTCGGGCGTGCACCTTCTGCAACTGTGCCGCCGACTGCCAGGAAGGGGCGCAGCTGGGTGACGGCTTCACGCGCGGAGATGTTTTTGAGCAGATGAAAAACTATTTCGCTGTTGCCAACGCCTTTATTTGCCACCCGCAGATCGCCCTGCCGGGGAGTCTGGGCGGCGCTGACGATCCGCAGCAGCTGACCATCTTTATATGCTGCAGCATTGGCAAGCTGAAGCATACGGTCAAAGGTTTCCCACAATTCACGCCGGGTCAGCGTGCTGTTTACATTAAGCGTTACCGTGGTACGCAGATCGCTGCCGGCTACAAAGTTGAATTCCAGCACATCGGCAAATGCCGAAAGCACATCTAGTATCGGTGCCGACGCAAAACTCATTGATACTTCAACTTTGCTGTCGGCATCAAAAAGTATGAAATCTTCGTAAAAGCGCGATTTTCTGGCGCCGGGTTCGCCTTTGTGATCTGCTGAAGCATTTTTTTCTGCCGGAGTTTTACTGTATTGACCTTCAAACGGTTTCTGCGAAAGATTTTCTGCCTTTTTGTTAAGTTCGCTGTTGGGCTTGCCGGCAGTATTGATTTCCACATTGTCAGGTCTGGCTTCATCGGGTTCGGTATAACGCTCGCTGTTATTGCGCTGGATAAAGTCAAATTTTTCATCCGGATCGCTGTTGTTTTCGGTCTGCAGATCAGGGATTATTCCACAGGATGCGGCAACCGGCAGCATCAGCATTGCCAACAGCGGCATATACAGCTTTTTCAAACTTTTTTTCTTTTCTGAATTCATCTTGTACCCTCTGATATTTCAATTTATGTAATTATTTTTCCACTTTTTCAACGGCGGCGGCTGTTGGTGGAACCACCGCGGGCGGGAGCGCTGCCGGACTGATTATCGCGCATCATCCGCATCATATTCATCTGCTGCATCTGCTGACGCTGCTGCATACCGATGCTCTGCTGCATAAGGTTGACCATCTGCTGCATCGGGTTGACATTACTCCGGCGGGTATTGCTCCTGACATTCACACCTTCCGAAGCATACGCCATATCCAGTGTCATCCGGCTGGAACCGCGCATCAGCACCGCCTGATTGTTTTCTATGGCTGTAAGCGTGTAGCCGTTGGGCAGAATATCACCGATCCGGAAATACTGTTTATTGCTGCCGTTGGCGGGGCGTCTGCCGCCTTTGGCAGTAATGATCGCGCCCTGTGTGCTGCCTACGCGGTAGAAGCCAACCAGAGTATATGTAACTGCACCGCGCCCGACCGCGCCGCCGGTACGCTGGGGATCAAAAACATTTTTATTGACTATCACACTTGCGGCTTCATCACTGGTTGGAACAGTGAATTTAACCGCAGAACTTGTGGTATTGCCGGCATTTTCACTTTTGCGTGCCGACTTTTTCCTGCCCGTTTCCAGTTTCACTGAATCGCCGCTTCGGAATGCGCCCCAGAGGCTCAAACCCAGCAGAAAAGCCAGCACGGTATTGCCGATCAAAAGAAGTTTTTTCATTTGGCGCTCTCCTTTTTGAGCTCTTTACCGGCAGACTTTTTATCAGCAGGCACTTCGGCTGCGGCGCGTTCATCGTTGCCGCAGCGCAGTGTACCGTTGAACTGAACACCGCTTACGCCGAACATATTGCTGGAACGGCACTCGAACCGGCGCCAGTAAAGCCGCGGCTGAAGTTTATCCACTGCCAGAAGAAATTTACTCAATGTATCAATATCCGTAGTCACCGATACATCCAGTTCCAGAAGCGACAATTCGCTGTTGAATCCGGTACGCCGCACCGTGCTTATATTATTGAGGCGCAGTTCCAGTTGTTTAGCGGCATTTTCGATCATTCCGCGCAACTCGATTTCCGGCACGCCATTCTGCGAAACTTTCCACGCGCCTTCCAGTTTGCCGGCGGCGATCTTGCGGACAGCTTCGATTTCATCCAATTTTACCTGCAGATCCGATTGATCCTGCTGAAGTTTTTTCAATTCTCTCTGCAGAGAATCCCGCCCCTTGCTGCCGGGCATAATACCGCCCAACTCGCCGCCGAACTGGCTCAACAGAAAAAGCAAACTTACTGCCAGACCGGCTATGCAGAAAACGATCTGTCCCCGGCGGGACTTCCAGAATGTTTTACTCAAAAGATTACTGCTCATTTTTTACTCTTTGCCCTGCTCTTTTTTCCCGCTTGGCCGACCACAGGCAGCGGCGGTTCAATAATTGAAAGTTTGACATTGGCAGTGGTAAACGTATTCATCGGATTGCTCCTCTGCGAAGCACTTAAAACCTTGAATCCGGCCAAACGATTGAAAAATGATACCAGATCCAGATCCGGTGAAGTGGTCTGCATATTCAGATCGACCGATCCCTCATTCCAGCGGAAGTTGGAAAGCCACACATCGCCGGGCAGCTTTTCTGATAGATACCCCAGATATCCCATACATTCCCGACTGCCGAGTTTAAGCTCTGCCATCCGCTGAAGTTCTTTAAGCTGTTTTTCACCGGTTTTGAGTTTTTTACGCATATCCTGCACTTTGGCACGCTGATTGACAACCCGTGCTGACAGTTTGCGGTATTCGCTGTAATCGCTGAAAAAGCTGCCGGCATAGCGGAATACATTTACCCCGATCAGCAGCACAGCCAGCATTACCATCAAACGCAGTTGAGTACGGTAACGCGCCGGACGCAGAAATGCCGGCAGTATGGTTACCCCCGCAAGGATATTATTGCGGCAGAAGAGTTTGCGCTCTGCAAAAATCGCTCCGCACAGAGCAGTGCGGTACATATCAAGCCATTCCGTGGAGGGATTTTCAGCACAAAGCCGGCTTAAAGTATCATCCAGAACCTTATTGCAATCATCTTCAGGCAGCTGGCGTGATCCATTCTGCCAGCAAAAGTCATCCGTATTGCCATCCAGCAATACAGCCGCATCCGCCGGCAATTCACCAGGAAGCGTCAGCAGAGGATTGATCACAGCATCGGGGCGCCGGGCAAGCGCTGTTACCTGATTGGAGAGTTTATGCAGTGAACTTTCCGGAAATACCGCACAACGCACCTTTACCGTACCGTCGGGCTGCTCCCCACCGGATTGCACAAACTGCAAACGGAAATCTTCCGGCACACTCAAAAGCTGACGCGCAACTTCAAAGCGCAATGCTTCGCGCATAACTTCAATTGAAGATGCCGGCAGGTTGCATTCAAAGACTTCGCAACCATCCAGTTCCATAATCAAAACTATATAAACTGAACTGTTGAGATTAAGTTCCTTGCATACAGCATCAGCGGCGCGCTGCCAGTCAGAGTGAAAACTCTGCGCATACGCCACTGTTTCATATCCTCCCCGGCTCGATGCTTTGATCCTTACGCCGGAAATGGTTGTCTTTTTTGAATTCCAGGAAAGTGCCGCAACTTCCGGAGACCCCAGAAATCCCATACTCAACGCCTCCAGTTCCACATCCCGGGGAAACCCATCCTGCCGCCGCCGAACGGACCGCCGAACCCGCCGCGGTGCTGCGGCTGATTGAGTTTCGGATCCACATATTCATAATTCAGTTCACGCGCACCGCCCGGCATCTGCAAATTGGATTCAGCAAAAAGTTTACGAAGTTCCCGCCGCGCGGTATCCGGATCAGTCTTTTCGATTTCTTCGATCTCCCGCATCTTTTCAGGATAGCGGCGCTTAAGTCCCCGGCGGGTGAAATTTACGGCCCTGCGGTTGCGGTCGCGCAAAAATTTACCTTGCAGCAGAGCAGGATTTTCTGCCATAGCTTTTTTGATTATCGCCTTGAGTTTTCCGGCGGCAAGTGTTTTTTCTTCAGGCTTGTCGCTGTTTTTAAGTTTTTCATATTCAGCAAATTCTGCGGGGTACTTATTTTTCAGCGATTCAAGCTGTTCCGGCGTCGGCTCAAGATCAGTTACCGGTCGTTCTCCAGCACCGTGTCCGCCACGGAAACCGCGCCGCATCCCCATTTCCGGAGCCGCCTTTCTCATAAGTTCGCGCATTTTCTCCCGGGATTGTTCGGGATTGCTGGAGCGTAATTTTTCGATTTCAGCCATCTCTTTGGGGTATTTGTTACGCAGCTGTTCAAACATTCCACCGCCACGCCCGCCACGGAAACCTCCGTGCCCGCGCCCTCCACCGGTTGGAGTTTCATTTTCCGCGCCGGCAAGAGTTATTGCAGAAAAAACGCTCAAAAAAAATATGAAAAAATATCTCATAATCAACCTCTTTTTTAATGACATAGAGAAATATAACCCATTTTTACAAAAAGAACGCTTCTCAAACTTGATTTATTGTAAAAAAAAGTTATATTTTTTGAAAAATAGCGCAATTTGGAGTGCTTATGCCGGAAAAAAACTGTAAAATTATACCTGATAACATCAAATGCATTGCCGTAACAGCTCCGGCAGGGGTGCCCGATAACGGAAAACTTGCCGCATCTCTGGAGTTTTTGCGTACAGGCTCTGATGTAAAAATCAAAGATTATATTCCGGAGCGCGAACCGGGTACTCCGGACTATCTGGCAGGCAGTGCCGAAGCGAGGAGCAAGGCATTCAATTGCGCGGTCAATGATCCGGAAGTTGATATGATCCTCTGTGCGCGCGGAGGTTTTGGCTGTGTGCATATATTGTCTGCGCTTGATTACGAAACTTTGCAGAAACGCAATCTGCCGGTAATGGGATACAGCGATATAACCGCATTGCATTGTGCTATGCTTAAAAACAGCGCCGGTATTCCAGTAGCCGGCAGCAATCTTACCGGTATGGAAAATCTTGCAGCAACACCTCAATACGCAGCATCGCATCTTGAGGCATTAGTTGAAAACTGTTCCGGTTCGGATAATATCGTTCTGAAATGCATCTCCCGCCGCCAACGAACCGTAAAAGCCTGCGCATACGCTGCCAATCTTACGGTTTTAAGTTCGCTCTGCGGCAGTGATTATCTGCCGGACTTCAGCAATATGATCCTGATTCTGGAAGATGTAAACGAGCCGCTGTACAAGATTGACCGTATGCTCAATCAGCTTTATCTCAACAAAGTATTCGACAATCTTGCGGCATTGGCAATGGGGGATTTCAGCGGTACAGAAAGCGATCCGGCATTTTTATTTGAGCAAATTGCCGGGCGTTTTGACCTGCCCTGCTTTACCGGCTTTCCTTTTGGTCACAATGGTACGATCCGGGCGGTCAATGCCAAAAGAGTTTTGACAGTTACGCCTGCGGATCTTTAAGAGAACTCAATTTATTTTTGCCCTTGCAAATATAAAAATCCCAGAAAATCAATCCGGCAAGAATTACGTAACAGACCGGAATCGCCATAAACGCAGTCCGCAATCCCCACAAATCACCCATCTTGCCCATCACCACGCTCAAAACACCACATCCCGGCACTCCGGCACAGGAAAGCATAATATAGAGTGTTGTACTGTCAAAATGCCCCAGCCGGTCAACGCTGTAACACTGAATGCTCGGCCAGAAAGGAGCACTGAACAAGCCGGCAAAAAACAACAGTATCATAACTCCCGTGACACTGGCAATCGAATAGAAAAATGTGGTCACCACCGCGCCGCCGGCAGCCGCTGCAATAATCAATATGGCAAGATCCTTCTGCCTGACAAATATGCCGCTTGCGGTTCTTCCCAGCATCATCCCGGCAGAAAACAGTGCAGTGGCAAGCCCTCCGAAAACCGGCGCAGCCCCATATTCCAGCCGCAGCAGCGACGCGCACCAGAAAGTAGCTCCGTATTCGCCGCCGCCTGCCACAAACATTGCCATAAAAAATATCCAGAACTGGCGGCAACCGGCAATATCGCGTACTTTTTTCCACGCGCCGGCGGCATCGAATCTGCCCTTGCCTTCCAGTTGTTCGACCTTGTTTTTATCCGGATACAGCAGTATCACAGCAGGCACCAATGTAAAAACCGCCACGATCACGCAAAGAATTCTCCACGATATATTACACCCCAGCAGCCACCCCAGCAGCGGAATAAATACAAATATCCCCACCGACCAGAATCCGTGCGAAATATTCATATATTTACCGGTTTCATTGCCTTTATGCAGTTCGCCGACAAACGGCGTGGCAAGACCTTCGATCAAACCTTCACCGATCCCGGCAACCACCAATACCGCCAGCAGCATCCAGTACCACTGCGACATTGCAGCAAAAACGATCCCACACGACATACAGATCGCCGCAGCAGCCAGAGAACGGCGCAAACCGTAACGGCTTGCCAGCATACTGCATATAAGCATAGAACCAACCATTGTGATACTGCGTCCGAACTGCAGAATGCCGCCTGCAGACATACCGCCTTTATCCAGATCAAACGCCAGATCGCGCGCAACTTCCACCAGCACCACCGGTATGATAAGCGAGCAGATTGCGTAGGTGCAAAAAAGCAGAAATGCCGCGTAATCAAATTTTCCGAACTTCATACTCTATCTCAACGATCCTTCCCAATCCAGGATCTGCATTGCTGCATCATCCCAGAACAACATCCCATCAGCGCTCAACGCAATATGATCATTTCCGATCTGCCACCAGGCGGGATTTTCCCGGGCGGCTTCCGTGCTTAAAAATTTCATTTTATTCCACGAGCCGGGATAAAGTTTTTCCCAATTTTCTCTATTCCAGCCGCGGACGGTACGCAGATTCACAGCCCATATTTCCAACATCCGCATCACGGGGGCTATGCGGTCAACTTCCGCAGCGCACCCGGCAATAAAATCCTCCACGCTTTCCGGATAAGCATAACGGTCAACGCCGTCAAAACCGGCCGCTGCCGCACCGACACCCAGCAGAGTACCACCCCGCCACACATCAACATTATGTTTACATTCGCCTCCGGGAACAGCATAATTTGATATTTCGTAACGCGCCATACCGTTTTGATCTAAAAAATCTCCGATCTGATGCCACCATTCCGCGCCGGTACAATCATCGGCAACCGGCGACTGCAATCCGAGCCGGCTGTTTTCTTCAGCAGTCAGCGCATAGCACGACAGGTGATCCACGCCCTGCGCCAGAGCCTTTTGCAGATCGGCTTGAAAAGTACTCCACGGCACACCGGAAACCGCGTAAATCAAATCGATATTGAAATGCTTTACCGTCCGTTTTTCCAGCAGTTTCAACGCTTTTGATAAATGTTCCTGACTGCAGTGCCGCATAAGTTTATTGCGTACACTTTCTTCAAAACTCTGCACCCCCAGACTCACGCGGGTGGCATATTCATTGATGATTCTGCATTTTTCAGCGGTAAGCAGTTCCGGATTGAGTTCGCAGCTGATTTCGCAATTATCTGCCAGCGGAACATATTGATAAATCATTTCAAACAGTTCCGCCAGTTCCGGAGAAGTCAGCAGATTCGGAGTTCCGCCGCCAATATAAACACTCTGCAAAGGCTCCGGGAAATTACTTTGAGCAATTTTTTCACTGACTCTCTGCAGATATTTTTTACGCAGTGCAAGCGAACTTTGAGTTTCCGAATAAAAGGCGCAATACCCGCATTTACTTGCACAAAACGGCACGTGTAAATAGAGATTGCGCCAGACCGTTGCCGGAGGGTCAGAACTCACGGTAAACCCAACTGCCTCCCACCATTGTCCCGACAGCCTTGCCGCGGCATTTTCTGCCGTCGAACGGAGTGTTGCGGCTCTGTGAACGGAATTTTTCTTTATCGATCACAAATTCCACTTCCGGGTCAATAATTGTTATATCCGCAACCTTGCCGGGGGCCAGGTCGTAAGAATCCATCAGCAATACTTCCGCCGGACCGGTGGTGAACTTGGCAACCCACTGTTCCAATGTCAGGATATTACTATGCACCAATTCTGTAAGTGTTACAGGAACAGCTGTTTCCAACCCCACGATCCCGAAAGGCGCATAATCAAATTCCACCGTTTTGCTCGTAGCAGTGTGCGGAGCGTGGTCGGTGGCTATAACAGTGATCGTACCATCGGCAAGACCTTCGATCACCGCCTTGCGGTCAGCTTCCGAGCGCAGCGGCGGATTCATCTTGTAATTGGTATCAAAACTCTTGATGCACTCATCGGTCAATGCTATGTGGTGCGGTGTGGCTTCTGCAGTAACCTTGACTCCACGCTGACGGGCATCGCGCACCATACGCACGCTTTCGGCAGTGCTCAAGTGCTGCAGATGTACGTGCCAGTCGATCTGCCGGGCCAGCATAATATCGCGCGCCACTATCAACTCCTCTGCCAGAGCTGCCATTCCTTTGAACCCCAGCAGAACTGACCACTGACCTTCGTGCATAACCCCGCCGGCAGCCATATTTTTTTCTTCGCAATGATCAAGTATCGGCAGATTGAAACTCTTGGCATACTCCATAACGTGCCGCATCAATGCGCTGTTCTGGATGCACTTGCCGTCATCGGTCAACGCCACCACGCCGGCGCTTTTGAGTCCGCCGATAGGTGCCATCTCTTCGCCAGCCAGATTCTTGGTCATACAGCCGGATGCCAGAACACGAACCACGCCTTTACTGTTGGCAATACTGCGCAGATACTCAATTGCTCCGGGGGTATCCGCTGCCGGAGATGTGTTAGGCATTGCCACTACGGCAGTAAATCCGCCGGCGGCAGCCGCAGCGGTACCGCTTGCAATAGTTTCCGCAGCGTTGTTGCCCGGCTGACGCAAATGCACGTGCAAATCAATAAATCCCGGAGCAGCTACCTTGCCGGTCATATCAATAACTTCCGGAGATTTAAGTTCTTCAACCTTGCACATTACTCCGTTGGCGATCCCCAGATCACACACTTCATTGATCTTGCGTGCAGGGTCGATCAAACGGACATTTTTCAACAGATACTCTTTCATAAAAAAATTATTCCTGCTTTTTGCCGTCACTGGCGGCAGAGTTTTTCAAAACCGGCAGACCGAAAACTCCGCCGTTCTGTGAATTTGCCATAACACTATCCAGATTGGGGGCTATTTTTTCATAAAGCTTCCCCCGCAGATAGGCTTCTCCACCGCCGTAAGCGGCTATGTTGCGTTTAAGAATTTCCACTTCCGCCTTGTTACCGGCGGCAATCACCTGCCGGTCGGATTCTGCCAGTGCCAGCGCGGCACGCGCCTCGGCCTGGGCGGTTTTCAGCTGCAGCGCGGCGGCTTCCAACTGGGTTTTTGCCGCGATCACTTTCTCAAGTTTTGCCTGTTTGGCAGCGATTTCCGCTGTGATCTTGCTGGTTTCGGCCTCAACTTTGCTGCGCCGCTGCAGAGCCAGCATCCGCTGGCGTTCCAGTTCGGTGGCGCTTTTGGCCTGTTCGATCTGGTGGGTGAATTTTTTGGCTTCCTGCTTGGCGATTTCCCGGTTGCGGATGATTCCGGCGATCTCCTGCGGCGGATTGATATCGCGGATCAGCACCGAATTGATACTAACGCCCCAGTTGCGGCAGTTTTTGCGCAAAAATTCTTCCAGCTGATTCTGAAACAGCTGGCGGCTTTCACCGACAATAAACTCTGTAGCACTCTTCTTGCTGCCTTCAATACGGGCAAAACCGGATACTGACGGCAGGATAAGTTTTTTCATAATATCTTCCATATTACCGACTTCCTGCGTAAGCAGCGGAGCCGATTCGGGGGAAATATTGAATTCAACCGTTCCTTCCAGGGTTATATAAAAACCGTCCAGCGTAATAAAACCGATAGCATCTTTGCCGCTGAACTCATAACGCTGACTCTGGATATTAACGATCGCCACGCTCTGGATATAGGGGTTTATACGGTGAGTACCCTCTTTAAGCACTTGCTGCTGCACGCCTTTACGGTCATTGCCCACCAGAAAGCCCTTATTATTTTTAAGGTCATTGGTAGTGTTGGAAAAGATATCCTTTCCGCAGAGATTCGCCACCACCCCGATATTACCGGGCATAATAACGATATCGTCGCAGAGTTTGACTTCATAGGCATACGGGTTTATACGGTGTCTGCCGGTACCGAGGACTTCGCGGACGATACCTTTGCTGTTGTCATCGCGCGCTAAAATTTCGCCTTCCGGCAGATTTTTGCCGAATTTACGCACCAGCACGCCGAATTTACCGGCGGGTATTTCTGTAACTTTCTTTATCTGCCAATCCCACACATAAGGATTGCGGAAATAGCGGCCTTCGCCCAGAACTTCAAGCTGAATACCTTTGTATTCACTGGATGTGGAAACGATTTCGTTCTGCGGCAGAGTTTTGCCGGTCTTTTTTATCAAAACAGCAATCTCTCCGTTGCCCGGTTCGATACGGCAGCCGTACCAGACAAAAAGCGCTATTGCCACCACTGCGCCGATGATCACGCCGACAATTTTTCCCGGCAGATTTCCGGAAAAGGTATTTTTATTTGTAGCCATAATTTCTCCTGTAAAAACAGTTAAATTGCTGTGTGCACAGTGACAAAATAACACCAATACTGCATTTTTACAAATTATAAAAGTGTTTTACGATTGCAAAATACTCTTTTTTGTGTTATTTTATTGATAAAACAGTGTTATTCAGCTTTTACTCCGGAGAAAAACTATGAAAAAAACCCTGCAATACGCCATTATAACCATTGCTGCCCTGCTTGCCGGCGGCTGCTGCCACGTTCAGGTCTGGACTGAACCGCTGACGCCCGCTGCCCAGCCGGTTCCAGGATCAATGCAGCCGGTTGCTTACGGCAGAGCAATGAACAGCGGGTATTACCTTTTCAACACCTGGCCTGTTTATACCGGCCATCCGGCGTACCCCAACCGCAAAGATTATCACACATTCAATGACGACATCCGGCCGTCTGTCAACGCTGATATATTGCTCAATGCAATGCGTAAACAGTACAAAGCCGAACAACTTACTGAAGTTGAACACCGCGAAAGTTCGTGGGGTTATTTTTCGCTGTGGATACTCTGGCGCAAAACCATTATCACCAGCGCTACAGGGGTAAAAAAGACTCCGGAAACAAAAAATAAAAAAAGCAAATGATTTATGACTGACTACAAAGAACTTGTCTATCGCGGCGTGGAATCCGATCTGCTGGACTACAAAGCTCCGGTTGACTGGAATACTTTATCAAAAACCCAAAAAGCCAAGTTCGTCCGGCACGCGCTGGCATTTGCCAACACCCGCGGCGGAGCCATTGTTATAGGGGTAAGGGAAGACCTCAACGGCCACCCATCCATTTACGAAGGACTGAATGATGAAGAGTGCCATTCATTTGACCCTTCCACAGTAGTTACTTACATAAATTCACACGTTGACCCGGCTATCGACATTACCGTGGAACGACCGTTGATCGACGGTAAAAGATATGCAATACTGCTGATCAAACCGTTTAAGGATATCCCGCACGTCTGCACACACGGCATAGAAGATGAATTGCGTTGCGGGATATTTTATATACGCACAACCAGCGCATCCAGCCGTCCGGCTTCCCGCGCCGGCGAAATGCACGATCTGGTGCGCCGCGCCCTGCGCAATCAGCGCGATCTGCTGGGGAATCTGCTGCGCGATATTATCTCCGATCAGCCTGTACCGCGCACTTCCGCAGAACTCTTTCCGCCGGAGTACGAGGAAAGTGTGGCATTTTTTGCCAAACGCCTGAATCACAAACTGCCGGGCAAAACACCGGTACTGGATATAGCCATTATGCCGCACCCGGCAGAACCGGGAAATATCTCTTTAACTGAAGTGAAATTTTCTGCGGATGAGGCTTTGAAAAATCTTCAGCGAAACAACAATGATTTTGTGTTTCCGCCAGCGGATATGCTTGCCAGTTACGCCACTAATGTTTCCCTGCGCGGCATTGACCAAAACAGAAAGTATTTCTGGCAGCTCTTTCAAAATGGCTTGCTGCATTTGCGTTTTGTTCTGCCCAAAAAGATCGAATACGATTCCTTTGCCCGCCAACTGGAAACAATACTGCTCTTTGCCGGATACTTTTACAAATCCACGCCGTTTGCAGCAACCGCGGCTGCCCTGAAATTAACTGTTGCCAACAGCGGCAATCTGCCGATGAATATTCCCGGCAATGCCGAGGCAATATGCCGGATTGATGAAATAATTATTGAAGAAAAATTCAATACCAATGATTTCACAACCCCGAAGCAGCCTGCACAAAAACTCCTCCGCGAACTGCTTATAAGATTCAACGCACCCGCCATTTAAGCACCGGATAGTTTGCTGAAACGGCATTTATGCGAAAAAATTTGCTTTTTTTTTGATTTTGAACTTGCAAAAATCAAAAATCATAGTATCTTATACATTGCTTGCTTGATAGCAGTCGGTTGACAAAGTCAGCCGGGTACTTAAAGCGGGGGAGTAGCTCAATTGGTTAGAGTACCACCCTGTCACGGTGGGTGTTGCGGGTTCGAGTCCCGTCTCTCTCGCCATTTCTTTACCTGAAAGAAATGGCAAGTCTGGTTACCGGAAAACTTTATTTTTTCCGCTTTTATAGCGGGGGAGTAGCTCAATTGGTTAGAGTACCACCCTGTCACGGTGGGTGTTGCGGGTTCGAGTCCCGTCTCTCTCGCCATTTTTATTTTAAATTTTCTGCGCATATACCTACCCCTTCAAAGTCACAGCATAAACAACCGCTCAAACTTGCAAGTGCGACTTGCTGTTTGAGCGGTTTGGTTTATGCCGGATGTTTTTGTACGCCACGCATCCGATTCGTCCGATTTGTCCGATTTGTCCGATCTTTCCGACTCGTCCGCTTGCAAAAAATCCCAGTGGGTATATATTACTGCACAAATATCATTGCAACCGTGCTTATGAGGTTTATTTATGATTACGCCAAACGATTTTCAAGGCAGCGATTCGGAAAAAATCAAATCTGCCATTGCCGCGGCAGCCGCCAGTGGAGAAAACCGGGTCGTTTTGCAGATGCGCTGTGCCGACGCTCATTCAAACCGGGACTTCTGGCTGATCGATGAAGCAATATTGCTGCCGGAAAATATGGAACTTGTTATCGACAACTGCAAGATAAAGTTATCTGATTCTGCACGCGACAATTTTATACGCTCTGCCAATTGCGGTCTGGGCATAACTGATATACCGGCAGCAAAAAATATCCGCATTACCGGCATCGGCAATGCTGTTCTGGAAGGCGCCGACCACCCGCGTGCCACCGGCGATGCCAATAAGACTCTGGGCACCCGTTCCTACGGTACCGATGCCGGCAGAGAGAATGAAAAACAGACCGGCGACTGGCGCAATGTAGGTATCCTGCTGGCAAAAGTGGAAAATTTTTTCATAGGCAATCTTCAGCTCCGCAACTATCACTGCTGGGGTATTTCGCTTGAAAAATGTGCTTACGGACGCGTCGAAAACATCCGCTTTGATACGCGTGCAAAACAGTTGATCAATAATACCTGGTACAGTGTTCTGAATCAGGACGGTCTGGACATACGCAAAGGCAGCCACCATATTACAGTGGAAAATATCACCGGCACCGTCGGCGATGATCTGGTGGCATTGACCGCCATCCATCCGGAATACAAAGAAGCCGGCAATCTGGTTTACACCGAAGTTTCCGGCTGTCCGGATCCGCTGTCAGCCAATGATATACACGATATAACGCTCAAACATCTGCACGGAACCTCATCCGGCGGGCATCACATTCTCCGTCTGCTCAACACTTGCGGTCTTAAACTGTACAACATATCGATTGAAGATATCTGCGACACTTCAAGCGACAGCCATACTCAAAATGCCGTTGCCGTAAAAATCGGTGATAAAAACCAGGCTTACGGCGGACTCACCCCGCTGGGCGATACATACAATATAACTTTGAAGAAGGTGGATTCCCGCGCCAAACGCTGCGTATGGATCGCCGGCTCGCTATGTGATTCGGTAATTACAGATATCTGCAACCGTAATCCGGAGTGCAGTGCAGTGGAAATTCTGCAAGGGCCCGACAGCATACGCAATGTAAAAATTGAAAATTGCAGCGATTGCTTTTAATATCTCTATCAGCCGTAAAATTGGCAATATTGCATTTTTGTGCTATATTGTTTATTTTGTTGCCTTAAATAATCAAAAAAATGAGGGATCTGTTATGGGAAAAATCATTTCGGGGGTATTGTTTGTATCCGTCGTTGCCGCATCAGTTCTGTGCGGCTGTTCTGCACCGCGCACCAGTGATACCGGCAGAACTGCTGTTGAGCAGTTTCTGATTTCGACTGTGGTTGAAAATGGTATCAGTCACGCTGACTTCAAGCCGTATGCCGGCAAAAAAATCTTTATCGAGTACGATTATCTTGCTCCGCAGGTCGATAAATCCTATGTTCAGGGTGTTTTTGAAATGCACCTTGCCAAAGAGGGTTTGATCGTATGCCGCGATGCCAAAAGTGCTGATTTTATTGTGCAGATACTCTGCGGTGTGCTTGCCACTGACTCGCACAGTATTCTGATCGGTTCTCCGGTGCTGCCGATTCCGATTCCGGATACCTCCATAAGTGTTGCCATTCCGGAAATTCCGCTGTTCAAAAAGCTGACCCGTTCCGGGTACGGCCGCTTTTCATTCAACATCCTCAAGGCGCAGGACCGCTCGCCGGAAAAGGTCATCAATGGCATCGAAGCCTCCAGCAGCTACACCAATTGGACAATTCTGCTGATCCCGTTCAAATCGCACGATATGCCACTTAAAATACGCGAAGGCAGTGAAACCCACTTCGATATGGACAGCGGCAAGATCTGATAAACATTCCGGTTACAAAAAACAAAAGGGGATGTTGCAAAACTGTTTTGTGGGGAAAAAACCTTTTTGAAAAAAGGTTCTTTTCCCCACCTTGTCCCGCCATAGCCTTTGGCGACGGCGGAACCCCATTTTTTGGCACGGCGTAATGAAATGAAGTCGGCTCCAAAAACTTTCGACGGGATTGCTTTTATTGTTTCAATAAAAGCAATCCCAACTTGTTTATTATAAGTAAATTGCAATATTTTTTTCTGTAAAAAATCACGCTATTGCAAGAAAAAAACTAAAATACTCTGCTGCGGTTTGACAAAATAAAAAAAGGTTGCTGCAAACTTTTTTAAGGTTTTGCAACACCCCCCTTTTTTTTATTTCAGATCAACATTTCAATGTTTCAGAAAACGCTCCAATCGGGCTTTTGAGAGAAACATTTGAAGACTTTTTCTTCATCGAATTTCGTTGTGCGGTCGTAATTGTATATACCGTTCTGTTCCTGTTCAATATCGGTAAGCTGCGTGTAGCAGTAACCGGCTATGCGGGGATTGGAAACCAGATATCCGGTCAGATCAATAATACGCTGCAGAGCTTCATTGCAGGTGAGTTTTTCTTTGTTGTATCCCCAGGTGTTGTCAGCAAAAGGCTTGCGGTCTTCCGGCAGATAACTTACACCGCCGTATTCTCCGGCAAAATATGGTTGACCGTTCCACACCTCCAACTCAAGTTCCTGCGAATAACAGAATACCGGTTCGGTTTCAATAGCATTTTTCAGCGCCTCAACACTCTGACAGTAGCTATGCACCGACCATATATCGGTTTTGCAATGAACAAAACCGGAGGTATCGCAAACCGGTCGGGTTGAGTCAAGCTGATGAGTAAGAACATAAAGATCGCACACCAGACGACGGTGTTCATCGAAATTATATGTACGGCTGGTTTCATTCAGCGGACACCAGGTGATGATCGACGGATGGTTGAAATCACGCTCGACCACGCTTGCCCATTCTGAAAAAAGCGTGCGGAAACTTGTCATATAATCAGGATTGGCAGGCCGGAAATGCTGCCAGAAACTCATTCCCCAGTTGGGAAATTCTCCCCAGAGCACATATCCCAGATGGTCTGCCCAATAGAGAAAACGCTCATCAAAAACTTTCTGATGCAGACGGGCACCATTGAAACCGGCTTTCTTCGCCAGCATTATATCGCGCTTCAATGCTTCATCATCCGGGGCAGTCCAGATGCCGTCTTCGTAAAACCCCTGATCCAGCACCATACGCAGGAAAATCTCTTTATTATTGAGGTAAAAGCGACCGTTTTCCAGATGTATCTTACGCAACCCGGCATACGATTCCACCTGATCGATAACGGCACCGTTTTTATCATACACAGTGTATTTTACATTGTACAGAAACGGCGTCACCGGATTCCATTCGCGGGGATTTGCCAGTTCCAGAGTAACACTTGCTCCCGGGGAGGCTTTCACCCGGCGGACGGCAACCTTTTTATCTTCTTCAAAAATGGCAGCTTCAAACTCCACACCGCGGATATTATTGTAGAATTCCGGCATAAAAGTAAAAGCCCCATTGTCGTAGTCGGGGATGATCCGGCACTGCTTCAAAGCTCTCTCATCCACAGCTTCCAGCCACACTGTCCGCCAAATACCGGTAGTACGGGTGTAACTGCAGGCGGCAGATTTCAAACGTAGCGACTGCTTGCCGCCTGCCTGCAGACCGTCGCGCAGATAATCTTCGGCCTTGAGCACCAGATTATGTTTTTTCCCGGCAGTGACTTTTCCAGTCAGATCCACGGTAAACGGCGAACTGCCGCCGGTATGTCTGCCGACGATCGCGCCATCCAGATAAACGGTTGACTTGTAATCGACGCCGCCGAAATGCAGCAGAACCTTTTTACCGTTCCAGTCAGCAGGGATCTCAATATACCGCTGATACCACATAACCTCAATAAAATCAGTCAAACCGATACCGGAAAGTTTGCTTTCCGGGCAGAACGGAACAGTGATTTTACGCTCGAATCCGGTGCAATTCTGCCAATCTTTTTCTTCACCGCTGCGAGACCAGTCAAACTCACAGCTCCACTCACCGTTCAGATTGATCCACTCTTTGCGCTCAAACTGGGGGCGCGGGTACTCTTTACGCGGCAAATCCATAATCTGATTCCTTTCTATAATTTATAATGATCAAAAACTCAAATCAATAAAGCGGATCCAGCATCCGCCAATAGAATTGGCTCTGATATTCAGGCGCATACTTTTCTACACCGATACGCAAAAGCATCAGCATTGCTTTGAAATCCAGTTCACCCAATTCAAACTCTTTCATACAGCGCACCAGTGCGGTACGTTCGTAATCATCGGAACGCGCCATAAGCACACTCTGCAAATGCCGCCATACATTGTTGTGTTTGGATTGTTCGGGCGCAGCATCCAGCACCACAGCCAGCTTGCGCGCATAAGTACCCCAATCACCGCGCCGCGCAAGTTTATCCAGTTCGGCGATCCTGCCGGGGGCGTGGCTCATCAGAGTCAACCTTATATCAAAGTGAAAATCCGGCAGCAGTACCGCGCTTTCCGGCTGTTCGACCAATTCGCGGAAACGGCTCATCAGCAGAAGTTTATCCAGAAAACGCTGACGCCCGAAACGATCTTCAAGCTGTTTATCGCCGGCAATGGCAAGTTCCGGAAACGCCTGCACTACGCACGCGGCAAAAATCCCGCTGCTTTCCGATACGCGGTCAGCCATTTTTACCGGGAAAACGCCGCAGGAAGGAGAATTGCTTTTCAAAACAAAGCCCGCCGGTTCCAGTTCCGCCAGTTCCGGCATACGTTTTTCCAGCCAGCTGCGCAGAGCACTGGTGCAATCTTTATTGCTCACCACGCCCCGCAGTTCCGGATGTGCCGGATCTCCGTAAAGTTTCATTGCTTCGCGCGGCAGTCCCAGATTTGATTCAAATTCCGGACAGACGGGAATAAGTTCAAAAGCGCGTGCCAGATTATCGCACACATAACTGCAAGGTTTGCATTTGTTGTCATACCGCACTGCTTTACCAATAAGGCAGGCACTCACGATCAGCCGGACAGGTTTCATAAAACTCCAAAATATTTGATCATTTTTTTCTGCAACGATTTAATATAGCGTTTTTTTCCTGATCTTGCAAGTAAAACGGGTTGTAAAATCTTCATTGAAGTGTTATATTCTTCCAAATGCTGTATTTTTCATTATAAATGAGGTAAATATGTGTTCTAAAAAAGCTTCTAAAATAACTTTTGAGAATATCGGCGGGAGTTTTCAGTTTCACGCCCGCAGCGCTTCCGATCTGTGCAAAATTCTGGATATGGACCCCACAGCCTGGGCAGCATTGAGCGTTCCGGTGTCATCACTTAATGGGGATCCGGCATTTTTCAAAGCACTTGACGGCGACGGCAACGGTATGATCCGGGTGGATGAGGTCAAAGCCGCCATCAGCTGGCTTTCCGGCGTGCTGCGCGATATAAAAGTGCTGGACGCTGCCCGCGACACATTGCCGCTGGAAGCACTGAATTGCGAAAATGCCGACGGCAAACTGCTGACCGATCTGGTAAACAACTGCGCCGGCGAACTGCTGCCGGAAAGCCGGATGCTGGAACTTGGCAATATCCGCACCAAACTTGCTGCCGTAACCGCCGGTCCGCTGGCGGGTGACGGTATGCTCAAAGCCAAGGCAGTCAGCGATGCAGAAGCGTTGGCGCTGTACAGTGATATATGCACATTGCTGGCCTGCCAGGACAAACTTACTGAAGCGGCGCTGGAAAAATTTGCCGTTGATGCCGCCAACTTTGTGGAGTGGTCAAAAACTGCGGAAAAACCGCTTTTCCGCAACGATGATCCGGTAAAATATTATGATGCATATAAAGCCATTGCCGGCAAGATCGATGAATACTTCCGTTTCTGCGAACTGGTCAAGATCGACCAGGCACACGCGGCACGTTTTTCGTTGAACCCGGCACAACTGCCGGAACTTGACTTGCAGGACAGTGCCAAAATCGATAATCTGCTGGCGACGGCTCCGCTGGCAATGCCAACTGCCGATGCAGTGCTGGATCTTGCCAACACGACCAATCCCTTTTATCAGGACAGGATCGATGCCTTCATCAGTGCTTTGCAAATTGAAAAACTCACCGGCGATGCGTGGAAAGAACTCAAAAATGAATTTGCTCCGTACGCTGAATACCTTGCCCGCGCGCAAGGCGATCTGGCTGGGCAGCTGGGCAGGGAAAAGCTCGAAAAACACCTTGCCGGCGACGGTTTCAACAACTTGCGCAAACTCTTTGCGGCAGATAAAACCATTGGCGGTGTAGTTGATGGATTGCGTAAGCTTGAACGGCTGCTGCTTTACAGCCGCTATCTGCTTGAATTTGTCAATAACTTTGTCAGTTTTTACTCATTTTTTGACAATAATCAAACTTCAATGCTGCAAGCCGGCCGCTTGATTATGGATGGTAAAAGCTATAATCTGGCGGTTTGGATCGATGATATTGCTGCACACAAAAAAGTAGCAGTGCGTTCCAATATGTGCCTGCTTTATCTGGATGTGGTATCCAGCGGTGCAGTACCGGTAAAGCGCAAAGTTGCCGTGGCGGTCACCGGCGGTTCACTGACGCGTATTTATGTCGGGAAACCGGCGTTTTTCATCGATAACGAGAACATAACCTACAATGGCAAAGTTATCGATCTTGTGGATGGTCCCATCTCCTTCGGGCAGACACTGTTTGCGCCGTTCCGGAGACTTTCCGAAGCTCTGGGCGACAAGATCCAGAAACTTACCGATTTTTCAACCACTGAAAAACAGCTCACCCAGGCTATCGACAAAGGCAAGATGCCGCCTGCCGCGCCGCCGGTTCCACCGCAAAGTCTGCCGCAAAAGTTCCTCGGCAACGGTTCAGTTATGCTGCTTGCCGGCGGTTTGAGTGTGGCGGCATTGGGTGCGGGTTTGAGTTTTGTACTCAAAGCCATTACCGGCGCCATCACTGCCATTTCGGCACTGGCGTGGTATGTTATACTGATCTGGATAGTGGTGCTGGTTGGTATATTTATTGTACCGACAGCGATTTTTGCCTTCCTTAAATTGCGGAAACGCAATCTGACATTGTTTCTGGAAGCCGGCGGCTGGGCAGTCAACCTGCCGATGCGCTTGAATATGCAAGTATCCGGTATTTTTACGCGTGGTACGGAATACCCCGCCAATACGAATTTCAAGGTTTGCAAAACACCACGCAAGCGCACCACACTTATGTTCATTGTACCGGTGATCGTGATCCTGCTGCTGGCAGCAGCAGCGATGTGGTACCTCAACTGCCAATAAAACGATAATAAAAGGGGGTTGTTGCAAAACCTTAAAAAAGTTTGCAGCAACCCTTTTTTTATTTTGTCAAACCGAAGTCGGAGGCCAAGCGGGCTTAGGAAGACAATACTA
>JAZNBV010000093.1:0-3889 GCA_045587205.1 Victivallaceae bacterium | reverse complement strand
TTAAGCAAAAAAGCCACCGCTTCAGCGGTAGCTTGAAAAATAGTTGCGTGAGGCGAACCCATTCAGAGCCCGTGTCGGGCTGCCGGTACCATCGCCTTGAAGGCGTGGTGCATACCACCGGCTAAGCCGGTGGTTTTGATTGCTGTGTTCAGCTCTGTTTACGGAAAAACTTTACCGCATTATTTATCTGCGCTCCGGCGGCGGGGCGGCATCGGCATTTTCAGAAGCCGGTCAAGTTCGCGTTCGACCAGTACTTTGCTGTTGGCTTCGCTTTCGGCGAGTTCCGAACGCAGTTTTTGCAGATCTGCTTCGGCGCGGGCGATGCGTTCTTTCTGCATCTGCATAGTGGCATCAAAATCTTCTTTAATGCGCTTCAGCAACTCTGTGCGGAGGTTTTGCCGTTCATTTTCCGGCATAATTTTGTATGCTCCGATAAGTACCATAATTTCAAAGCGCCGTTTGCGTGCGGCATTGAATTTGGCTTTCTGTTCAGCAGTCGGTTCTCCAATGTGGTGTTTCATTGCAGGGGTTTTACTGGCATAGACCGGCGGCTGCATCCGGCGCGGATGATCTTTGCGTATGGAGGGTTTGTCATCGGCATTGGCAGTAAATCCCAGCAGCACAGCGGCGGCGGTACAGAAAAAAAGTTTTTTCATAATCATAATTCCTCAATATTATAAGGTGTAAACATTTCAATTGACCAGTGCCTGCCGCTGTTGGCGGCGGCAAGCGAATCGATGCACGCAGATTCTCTGCTGGAAAGCTGATCCCACGCAAGTGTTACGCTGCTTTCTTCCCACGCGGCAGCAAAAATATCAGCATCGGCAGAAAGCATATATCCACTGTAAGATGGTGTTTGCGGTTCCGTACTCATCTGCATATAAAATCCTCCGACCGCCAGCACCGCAGCGGCGGCAACGGCTGTTGGTATGGTAAAACGCAGAATATTGCGCCGGTTTTTCTTCCGGGTGGCGTGTTCGCGCCGGATGGAGTTCCAGGAAGGTGTATTTTCCGGCACCGCAGGTGTAAGCGACATAAGCTGTTTTTGAAAATCAGCAAACTCCCGGCAGGCGGAACACTCCTGCAAATGCTTGAGCGCTTCCGGATGCTCATTGAGCGTGCCGGCAACGATCGCAATTTCGCAATCAGCGCAAGCGTTTCCGTTAAAAGTTTTATTTTCCATAAATCACCTCATTGGCACAAATGTTGCCGTAAAAATTTCAATATATTATGCATTCTGCCCAGCGCAGTGTTGATCGGGCACTGCTGGATTTGAGCAATCTCTTTAAAGCTCAAACCATTCTGGCGCATCGTAAAAACTTCCCGCTGTTCCGGCGGCAGCTCTCCCAGCAGCCGTTCCAAGCGTTCACTCAAATCCTGCGCACTGACCATTGAACCGGGATTTTCACTTTCGCCTGCGGTTTCCGGCAGAGTGCCGTCACCGGTTACAGTACCGATTTTTGCACGGGATTTCTCGCGCCGGAAATGCTCCATAACCTGGTTACGCGCCACCCGGAAGAGCCAGGCTGAAAAGTTACCGCTTTCTTTATAAGCGGACAATTTATTCAGCACTTTGATCCACAGCTCCTGGAAAATGTCATCAGCAGTCATTGTATCGCCGTTGAGCATCCGGTTTATATAAGCGTAAACCGGCCGCCGGTAACGCTCAAAGAGAATTTCCCAGGCGACCTCATTACCGCCGCAGGCAGCGGCAGTAAGCTGATCATCCGTCAGGTCAGCAAGATCATTTATTCTTTTTTGGCCGCTCTCCATTGATTTTTTTCCTGTTACGCGTTACACTGTTTATAACGTTTGTTAAAAGAGTTTTATTGTCCTGCAATGCAAAATTATATTACAGTTTTGCGTTTGTGCCACGGTACAAAGATAAAATAGAACAAATTCGGCAATGCCGTACTGTAAGTTGCCAGCGCGTACCCCAGAACCATTCCCGCCAGTCCCATATTGAAATATATTCCGAACAGCCAGCTGAACAGCACACGGCAAACCAGACCGTCGAGCAGCGCAATTATCAGACCGAACACTGCATTGCCGATACCTTGTACAAAACCGTTGGTGCCTTTCATAATCAACAGTGCCGGATAGTGCAGAAGCAGCATTACCACAATGGTCGGGGCAAGCTGCAGCACCGCTTCATCACTGGTGAAAAATGAAAAGAGCTGCCGGTTGAAAAAGTACATTATCAGACCGAATACCAGAAAAAATCCCCCGCAGATGCTCCACGCATAATAAACGCCGCGGCGGATGCGCATAAAGTTACCTGCGCCGATATTCTGACCTGCAATGGTGGATACCGCCATCATCACACCCTGCGAGATTTTATTGGCAAACTCATCCAGCCGCAACGCTATACCGAATGCCGCCGATGCCGCCACGCCCATAGAGTTGATCAGAGTGGCAACAAATATCATCGAAATATTTATAGCTCCGAAGCGCACCGCAAAGGGAATCCCCAGTTTTACCAGCGATATAAACATAGTTTTGTCGCAGCGGAAATTCCGCAATTTCATTTCAAAGCCGAATTCTCTGCTGTTGCCGGATATATAACCCAGCGCCATAAACATTGCCACCGCCTGACTGATAACCGTTGCTGCCGCCGCCCCCGCAACACCCCAATGGAAAAGCGCCACAAAAAGCAGATCCAGCAATATATTCAACACTGCCGATACCAGTATGAATTTAAATGGCCTCACTGAGTCGCCCACGCCGCGCAGCACCGCAGCTATAACATTGTATATGTAAAGAAAGCCTATCCCGCCGCCGCAGATTACAAGATAATCCAACGCCGGAGCAAACGCCTCTTGCGGAGTATTGATCAGCAGAAGCAGTTTTTTGGCAAAGAGCACCGAAAAGAGTGCCATACTCAATGCAATAACTACGCTCATAGTCAGCAGTGTACCGATTGCCGCAGCCAGCCGTTCACGTTCATTTTTGCCGATCAGCTGCGATACCAGTACCTGTCCGCCGGTAGCCATACCCATACCGGTCATTGCCAGAAACATAACCAGAAATCCGCCGGTCATAGTTGCAGAAATACCCGCGCTGCCGACAAATTTGCCGACAATAAGCATATCTGCCATATTGTAAAATACCTGCAATGCATTGGAAAGCATAAACGGTACGGCAAAAAACAGCATCGGCTTGAACAGCGGTCCGCTTGTAAAATCCTGTATAGCCGGTTTCTTCATAAAAACTCCATCAATTATATTTTAAATAATATAACACAGAAAAAAGATTTTTCCTGATGATATTTCTGTCTTCCGGGTGGTAAATCAAAAAAAACAGTGTTTTTTTGCTCAAAAAACTTGACAAAATAGATTTTTGCAGTAAATTAAATGCGTGGTTCGGATAAAGAACTGCAATTATGTGCGCCCATAGCTCAGTTGGTAGAGCAAATGACTCTTAATCATTGGGTCCTGGGTTCGAGTCCCCGTGGGCGTACCATTTTCGAGTTTAACACCGGTAATTTTACCGGTGTTTTTTTATACCAGCGACGATCAAAAAGTCCGCGTGCAGCTATATTGCATTTTTTCATCTCTGAAATAAATTTCGAGCTGAAAAATTACAATATATCTGCCGCTTCGCTGTAAAAAGCGGATAATGATCCGCCTTTTACGCGGACTTTTTTTATAGGGTTGCCAGCCGGATGAACCGGCTGGCTCTGCGGCGGCTATCGCCGCCTTGTCGAGTCCCCGTGGGCGTACCATTTTCGAGTTTAAGGGGGGTGTTGCAAAACCTTAAAAAAGTTTGCTGCAACCTTTTTTTTATTTTGTCAAACCGCAGCAGAGTATTTTAGTTTTTTTCTTGCAATAGCGTGATTTTTTACAAAAAAATATTGCAATTTACTTATAATAAACAAGTTGGGATTGCT
>JAZNBV010000092.1:0-3155 GCA_045587205.1 Victivallaceae bacterium | reverse complement strand
AATTTACTTATAATAAACAAGTTGGCATTGCTTTTATTGAAACAATAAAAGCAATCCCGGCGAAAGTTTTTGGAAAATGGGGTGTGGGGAAAAGAACCTTTTTTCAAAAAGGTTTTTTCCCCACAAAACAGTTTTGCAACAGCCCCCACTTCATTTTGCAACAGCCATTTTTTCTGCTCAAGTACCGCGTTTCAGCGGTAACAGAGCGCTATTTTCACTGCGCAATGATCTCGCGGCAGTATTGGCGCAACTCTTCGGAGCGTTTACTGTCAGTGGGGAAACTGGCAGTTTCGGCAGCAGCTTTACGCAACTTTTCCGCGGCCGGAGTATCTTTACCCAGCTTCTTTTCAGCAGTACGCATCAACCACAGATCCTGTACGCCGCGCCGCCACGCCGCCAGACGGCGCGAAGGAATGGCTTCAGAAGCTGCCGGATAAATAAGCGATGTATCGTAAGTACCCGGATATGCTTTGCGGTACCACGGATCGCCGTAATACTGACCAGCCGCCCAGAATCCCAAACCGGAAAAACCCTGCGAAAAGAGCCGGTAAAAGTGCAGAAGATATTCGCCGTAAGGCGCTTTGGTTTTTTCCTCACCGCCGGCGCTGTAATAGTACGCCATACGCAGTTTGCCGGTGGACTGCACATATTTGTGAAAATCGCTGAACGCTTCCTGCGGCAGACTGCGCATATGCGGCATCCAGATATCGACAAAACGGTCAAGATTTTTGAGCTGTTCCATATTGGTATTGGCACTGTCGATGATCACTTTGACTTCCGGATCCACGCTTTTGATCCAGCCGGAAATGATTTCAGCACGCTTGTCGGCAGCTTCATCAATGGGGTTGACCAGCAGCTTTGTTTTGGGTATATTCAATGCTGCCAATTCATCGATCAGCATTCTGAACCACTTTTTGAACGCCTTGCCGTATGCCGGATCATAAAAATCCAGATTAAAGAGTTCGCGGTTCTGGCGGTGCTGGTTCCAGATGGCTATATCTATATAGTAATAGTCAAAATCGGTTCCGGCAAACTTTATAAGTTCGTGCAGTTTGCTGTAATCGAGTTTTTCAGGTATATTGCCTTCAGCCGATGCACGCGGGCGCGGCAGATGGCGCAATCCGGTGATCATAGTAGTGTTGAAACCGTATTCGCGGAGCATAGCGTAGTGACTGCGGACATATTCACTGCGGTCCTGTAATATCGGGGTGTGCATATAATCCCATCCGAATGAGACCGGCTTGAGCGCCGGATCAAGTTTACCGCCTTTGACCGCAAAATCCAGCGGCAGCACCACGGGAGCAAATTTGTGTTCGGCAATGGATTCAATGACCAGAGCGCCCTTCCGGCGCGTGATCTTTTCCGGAGCTTTTACCGTAATGAAAAGCTGAACTGCAGCACCGGGAGCAACAGTAAAAACACCCGCCGGATTGGGTGCCAGCGCATCACCGGCGGCGGTGCCGTCAAATGCTGCCACATTGGTTACACTAAAAAGTTTCGCCGCAAAATCCGGGATCCCCATATAAAGGTAGTCAAGCGAGCCTGCAGCCGGATTGAACGAACCGTTTTTACCGGAAAAGAGTCCGCAGCGTACAGTCAGAGTCTGCTTGCTGATATTGGTTATGTTCAGCGCAAAGTCGCGCACTTCCTGCAAAAAGAATTCTTCGTTCAACGCTCCGGCAAAAGCACTGTTGCTGCCGCGTGGTACACCGCCGGCGTAAGGATTCACCCACTGGATAACCAACGGCAGTTTGCTGGCAGCAAAGCGTTCAGCAAACTGCAGCTGCTCAAAAGTTTTCTGCAATTTATCAAGTTCCTCCCACACTGCGGCAAACTTTTCAACAGAAAGACCGGCAAATGATTTTTTCACTGCCTCATACTGTTTTTTGAGCTGCTGAAGCTCTTGGGAAGAACTGCTGTTTATGGCTTCAAACGCTTTACCGCGATTTTCCAATGCTTTCTGCATTGAGCCGAAAATCAGCCAGCCGTGCTGTTTGAGCGCGCTGTGGCTGCCCATTGTAGCATTCCACGCAGTATTATACTTTTTGCCGGTGCGGAAAAAGTCGCCGCGCCACACCGTACCGGCAGTGGCTCCGTTAGCGGCAATTGCCGAAAGCGGGATCGCCGCTTCGATCACCCAATTTTGACTGTTTCGCACCGCTTTACTCTGCCACGGCGGATTAAATCCGGCAGTATCGGCATTGAATCCATCATAACGCTGATCCGCCAAATCGGCCATAAACTGCATATAGTCATTGCTTGATGAGTCCGGCGCAATGATCACTTCCAGACCGTCATTTTTCCACAATGATCCGTCGTGATGAGCAAATTTTTCAATATCCTGATCTTTCACTGCTGCCGGAGAAATGAGCGCGCAGTAGAGATTTTTTCCATCACTGGCAACTTTCATTTGCGCCGGATCCGCCACTGCCTTGCCGGTCAGGGAATTCGCCGCCAGCTTGAGCGTGACCGCCTTCTGCCACAAAGCATCATTGAGTTTTCCGTCAATCACCGCCGCTGTATCCACCAGCGGGATCACCACTGCCGGCACAGAATTACCTGCCGCCGGTTTTTCCAATTTGAGATCGCTGCTGGAACGCACCTTGAAGTTATAAATCGGCGCTTTTCCGGTAAAACGCGCGTAAGATCTGGTATTCTGCCGGTAAATCATAAACCGCAGCGAACCGCGTCCGCCGGGAGTAAGTCCTGCCGGCAGAGTAAAAGTGGCGGCCTGTTTAAGTATATCGCCGGGTTTGAATTTTTCGATCTTCCACGGAGCCATCTGGTCGGCAGCAAGATTTTTTGCCTTTTTATCATCCGGAAAGTTGTACTGCGCGGCAGGGCGCAGATAAACCGGCTGATCAACAGAAACGACCTTATAGGTCATATTCACCGTGATCTTTTCGCCGGATGAAGCCTCTGATGGGCCTTTGAGTTCCAGCACTTCAAATACATCCGCAGCATACAAACTGCCGATGCCGAACAATGCCGCGGCAGTAAGTGCGGTAAATCTTTTTATCATAATAAAAAACCTTCTTTTCTGTTAGGCTCTGTTCCCAATAAGGATCGGTACTTGAGGAGGGGAAAAAGACCTTTTGAGGAAAGGTCCTTTTTCCCCTCCTCAAACTCCACCCCTTTTTTCCAAACCTTTTCCC
>JAZNBV010000091.1:0-4567 GCA_045587205.1 Victivallaceae bacterium | reverse complement strand
CTGCTTTTACAGAATTGCCATTTTAAAAAATGGCTTATTTATGAAAATTGATTGAAAATTATGTTTATTTACAATAATAATAATATTTTTTTGTAAATGAATCAATAATGACGTTTGTGCCGGTATTGACGGAAAAAAATGTGCCGCTGCAAAATTGTTTTGCAGCGGCACACCTTGAAAGTAACAGAATTTATTTAATAGGGATACTTTATCTTGAAGCGCTTGTTTTTAACTTCCGGCAATTCAAAGAACCATATATCCTGATTGTCTTTTTCGCCGGCTTGCTTACCCAGATCGGCGGTGAACTTTTTCCAGCCCTGCGGTGCAGTTGCCGCATCGGAGGAACCGAATGCCAGCGCTGCAGAGAAGATTACTTTGCCTTTGCCGAAAGCGCGTTCAATGATTGCCGGTTTACCATCGGCATACTCCGCAAGAACTTTGGCGCCGGCGGGGAGCCCGGCAAAGTCATAAGCGTGGAGCGAGCCGTTTTCCGGCAGCTGCAGATGCGTTACTTTGCTCAACGGCAGAGTTTCCTTTCCGTAGCGGAGCCGGGGCAGGGTGAGGTTTTTCTTCACCAGTTTGGTGCCGATAAGCTGTTCGCGTTCAGGAACCGGGGTTTTGTCAATGTTCCACGTCATAAAATCGGGATCGAGCACTACCAGAGTACCGCCGTTTCTGACATAGTCCACGATTTTGGCGGTGATTGCCGGATCAGTGAAACGCATCCGGGGTATGTAAAGCAGTTTAATTCCGTCAAGATCCATTTTGTGCTTGCTGACAAAACGGAACCACATAGCGTTCTGTTCGCCCAGCAGCGAGTAAACCGTATAAGGCGCGTGCGCAGCCCGGTCGCCCAATCCCCAGCGGTCGTAGTCGCTGTAATAGATGCCGGTTACAGTTTCAGAAGGCAGCTTGAGTTTGGGTACACTGTTCTGCAGCTGATAAGATATTTCAAATGCTTCGTTGAAAAGCTCCGGATTCTGATTCAGGGCACCGCCGCCGTACCAGCGCAGATAATCGGCACCGGTTTTGAGTGCCTGACTGACCCATTCACGCAATTCGGCGCGGGTGGGTGCCCCGCCGTGATAGTTGAATGCCTGACCGTAACTGACAACAGTTGCCTGCGGGGCAAGGTCGCGGAAAAGTTTGGTGCAGAATCCGGTGTGGTACATTGCCCGTGCCATACTCAACTGACTTTTTGCACTGGTGGGGTAAGGATCGCATCCCGCTACAATTTTGCCGTCGGCAAGCAGTGCAACGTCGATTTCATCGATCGCACCGCAGTTGTTGCGGCAGAGTACAAATGTTTCCAGACCGAGTTTTTCTTTGGCATACTCAAAAACAGTTTTGGTATGTTTGGCGTAACGGTCGTTCCACCAACGCCAGAAGGCGATTCGCTCAAAGGAAAAATCTTCAGTCAGTGGTGCGTAGTGATCGGGCAGCGCAAATTTGCCGAATCCGTATTCAGTTTTGATTTTTTCTGACAATTTATCCAGATATGCTTTCATTTCCGGATTCTGGGTATGGCTGTACATTTTTGCAACAAGGTTGGCAGGCTCATCCACACCTTCCAGAAACGAAATCATCTCTTTGAGTTTGGGATTTTCGGCAAGTTTCTGCGCCAGTTCATCAATGCTCATACACATAGATTTGATCGCTGCCGGGTCGCTGGAATCCACCCGGATGCGGCCGGGCGGCGAATAGAATGTGGGCATAGCGCCCATTTTGTGTGCTCTGGCATGGGATGGGTCGATGTGCGCCGGAAACGTAAGACCGGTTTTCTTATGGATTTCATAAAATTCATCCAAAGTCATATCGGTATTGCGTTTATGCATCACCCAGGGATAGACCGGACCGAGGATCCCGGCTTCCCCGTGATAGTTCAGATACTTTTTCTGCCACGACTTCCAGCTCTGCAGATTATATTTTTTCTTGATTGCCGGCGGCTGATAGACCAACATAAAATCGCCGGAAGACATATCGCACTTCCAGTCTTTTTTGATATCGGTCAGCACTTCTTTGTAAACTTTGCGGGCGCGCTTGGGCAGATAATTGATTTTTTCGACCTTGCGGCTGCGGGTGAGGGTACCCTTCTGCAAATCAAGTTCGGCAAATTTATCGACTTCACCGAAACTGCCCTGATAGCAGTTCCACATATATTTGCCGTTGTCAGCGGCGCGTTCGCGGGCAATGTTGAGCGTAACTTTGTGCTGCGGAACAGTTTTGAAGCCGAGCGTCTGCCACGGGATCGTGAGCATAACTTCCCAGGAATCGCTGTTTTTCCAGACCTTTGAAGACCATTTGCCATCCCAGGGCTTGACTTTGTATGGGTCGCCTGCCTGCGCCTGACGGCGTTCGCAGTCGAACTGGGTGTTGAGCGGGTTGACAATGAACTGTTTGACTACATCGGCTACCGGGTCAAAGAAGAAGACCTCTATGCAGTCATCTTCCCAGAGATTGGAATCGCGCCGGGTAAGTTTACCTTTCAGGATCGACATATCAGGCTCAAAGCAGATATATCCGATATACAGGTTTTTATCGTCATAACAGACTTTTGCTGAAGTTTGCACCTCTGCCGCCAGACCGGTGTGGCGGTTGAAAAAGCAATCCGCCCGGTCAATATCCTGCCACTTGGACGGGGCAATGTCTGCCTGCGGAGTAAATTTGGCGATCTTGATAGTGTCGGGCGCGTATGCAAGTTTAAGATTGCTGAAAGACCACTCCGCACCATTTGCTCCGACGGGGGCAACAATGAACTGCATACTGGTGGTATTGCCGGGAACTGTAATTTCCAAACGGCGCGATTTCCACTTGGCGTCTGCCGGATATTTTACACTCTGGTTGCCGGCGGAACCGTTGCCGCGTTTGGGCAGATTGAAGTTGATTTTCCAGTTGATATTGCTGATCTTGCCGGTGCTTTTATCGTCAAGAGTCACTATCAGGGTACCGGGGGCAGTGAGTTTTGTCGAAAAAGGCCAGTTCAGCGATGTCGCCATTGAAGATGCCGGGGCAACAGTATATTTTCCGGCAACCCGGGCGTCGATTTTTTGCGGTACGATCGGACTTTTTTTCTTGCCTTTGCCGGATCGGTGAATGCTGAACCGCTTGAGATTAACATTCATTTGGTGCTCAAACGTATTTCCGGCAAAGACAATGCCCGAAAAGACGCAGAGCAGAAGCAGTGAAAAAAATTTCTTCATCTCTTTATCCTTTATTCAGTTATTACTAAAAGTGAAGTTTTCTTAATATACACCGTATTGATGTAATTGCAAGAAAACTCCCTGAAAAAATGACAGAGCGGAACTTGCAAAAATGACGGAAAGGTTATATTGTAAACAAATCAATATTGTTGAGGTGTTTTTATGAAGATTCAGGAAATAGCCCGTCTGGCAAATGTTTCCACTGCCACGGTTTCACGGGTGTTCAGCCACCACCCCAATGTGCGCCAGGATGTGCGCGATGCGGTTTTAAGCGTGGCCCGCAAGTACAATTACCGCCCACGGCTTTCGGCTAAACAGAAAAATGTGGTGCTTATAACTCCTTACAAACAGATCTATCCGGCACCGGAATTTGTGGAGATGGTCACATCGGAACTGATCCTCAAACTTTCTCCGGCTGGATTCCGTATTGAAATACTGCCGTACGATGATCTGGAGCATTTGAGCGAAATATCTTTTTGCGGTGCAGTCGGTATCGGTATCGATCCGCCGGAAGATTGGGACGAGTGGTACGGTGTTCCGCTGGTGATAATCGATAAAATACCTGCCGGAAAAGATCGTAAATCAGGTGTGTCGTTTGTCCATTGCAATGAAGAACAGGGTATGTTTCTTGCCGTGGAACACCTTGCACAGCGCGGCTGCCGACGGATCGGAGCGCTGATTCACGGCGTATGTAATCAGGGCAATGTGGAGATCCGGCGGCAGGGGGTGCTGAACTCTTTGAAACAACTTGGTCTGCCGGAAAGTGAAAAGCTCGTGCGTGTTGCGCTTTCAGAAACTTTTTTTGAAGAGATGGGTAAATTGCTCAAACAGAATATAGACGGGGTTTTCTGCTGCGGCGGCAGTAATATCGGCGGTGCGGCGGCGTATTGCCTGAATTTGTTTAACCGCCGGATACCTGAAGATATAAAACTGGTCAGCAGCGAACGGCACCGGATATCCGGTTACTGCATACCGGCGCAGACTACGATTTCGCCGGATTACGACGGATTGGCTGCCGCCGTAGTTGAACAGTTGAGGCTTTTGCTGGAAAATCCCGGCAATGCTGCGGAAATATCATTGCCGTACAATTTGATAGTACGCGAGAGTTCCTGATGCAGTTCCGGAGTTTTTTGTTGTTAAAATGTTGCAACATTGCCGGTTTGGCTGTATATTAGAGTTTTAGCTTTTTAATTAAAAGAAGGGATGAGAATGAAAGCTGTTTATGATGGATTGATGTATCTGACAGGCTGGCCTCTTGCCACGCTGCTGATTCTTGGTGGACTTTATTTTACTGTCCGTACCGGATTCGTTCAGATTCGTATGTTCTTGGAATCAATCAGAGTTGTAATGGAAAAGCCGAAACAGCC
>JAZNBV010000090.1:0-12702 GCA_045587205.1 Victivallaceae bacterium | reverse complement strand
CAAATGGAATTTTATTTTTGAATACATTTGAACTCAAAAACAAGGATTTGACAAAAGAGGGTAGCTTTTTTCAAGAAATACCAAGCTCAAACTATGTCCCAAAACACCATTTTTAAAAAATTATGGGATTTCTGTGAAAATGAAATGTTAATTTTGTGCAAAAATGATTACAGAGAGTATATTATATGGTTATATTTTGAATATCTGCAGAAAAAAAATTGGAAGAAAAATATGAAACCGCAAAATGTCAAAATCAATTGGAAAAAAAACCTGATCTGTACCTGGATAGGACAGTTGCTCTGTATGGCAGGCTATTCGGCAATTATGCCGTTCATTCCGCTTTTTATCCGCGATAAATACCATATAACCGATGAGCGCGAACTGGGTATTTGGGTATCTGCACTGGCATTTTTCGGTTTTGCCAGTTTCTGTATATCCAACCCGGTGTGGGGGGTGCTGGCAGACAGATTCGGGCGTAAACTGATGCTTTTGCGCTCATACTATGTTTCAACAATAATTTTTCCCCTGATGTACTTTGCTCCATCGGTAGTGTGGCTGATTGTGATAAGATTTTTCATTTCCTGTTTTTCCGGCTCGGTAACGGCAGCGCAAACCCTGATCGTTACCACCACTCCGCAGGAACATCACGGGGTGGCGCTTGGCACATTGAGCACAGCTGTCTGGAGCGGCAATATGATCGGTTTTCTCTGCGGGGCGTTTTTTGTGGATTCTCTGGGCTATATGTGGGGATTTATGGCCTGCGGAGCGCTGTATTTAGTTGGCGGGATCATTACTCATATCTGGGTGAAGGAAAATTTTGTGCGCCCGGAAAAAATCGCCAGAAAGCAGCCGGGAACTTCCATTTTTGCCCAGTACAGAGGTTATTCGCTGGCGATCTGGATAATGCTGATACTCTTTACCGTGCTCGGTCTGGTGCGCCAGTTGGAAGCTCCTTATGTACCGATTCTGATCAGCAGCATAACCAGCCCGGAAAAGGCGGTATTCTATACAGGTATAGTCAGTTTGCTTGCGGCGCTCGGCGGACTTATTTCCGGTGTACTCCTGGGCAAACTCTGCGATAAGTTCCCTCCCATAGCAGTAGCGATCCCCGCGGTGCTTATTTCAGCAGCAACAATGCTTGTTCAGGGCATTTCCGGCAATCTGATGATCTTCAGTTCTTCGCGCTTTGTCAATTATCTTGCAGCAGGCGGACTGGATCCGGCGTTTCAGGCAATGCTGGCAAAACTCTCGCCCCCGGAACAGCGCGGCAGCCTGTTCGGACTGGCGGCAAGTACGCGAATCCTGGGGGTTATGCTGGCAAGTTTACTGGGCGGCGGAATCATTTATCTGGCGGGTATCCGGGCAGTATTTGTCTGCACAGCCATACTCTTTGCAGCACTGCTGCCGATACTGTACATAGCACAGAAATACATAAAAAAATCTTCGTCCCGGGAATAAAAACGCCGTCCGCAGCAAGTGCAATTACCATCCTTCAGAAGCCTGTTTGCCGTTTTTTCCTGATTTTTATATTGCCTTGGGTAAGAAAAATCAACTTTGCGCTTGAAGAATTGCGTTTGCGGTGGTATATTATAGAATGTAATAGTATATTGAAATTCCGTTCCGGGAGAATAAGTTGATATGTTTGACAATTTGAGTGATAAATTTTCGGAGATCTTCAGCCGTCTCCGCGGGGAAACCCGGCTGAACGAAAATAATATAGCCGAAACTATGCGCGAGATCCGTCTGGCACTGCTTGATGCCGACGTGAATGTGGATGTGGCGCGTGAATTTGTGGAAAAAGTCCGTACCGATTGTATGGGCGAAGCCGTCCTCAAAAGCATCACCCCCGGCCAGCAGCTGGTGAAAATAGTCAACGATCACCTGATCGAATTGCTCGGCTCGGATGAAAGCAAACTTGATTTGAGCAGTAATCCCACGGTGATTATGCTGGTGGGTCTGCACGGTTCCGGTAAAACCACAACTGCCGCGAAACTGGCAAAACATCTTACCGATAAAGAAAAAAAGAGTGTTCTGCTTGCTGCGTGCGACGTTTACCGACCGGCAGCAATCGATCAGCTGGAAATACTCGGCAGAGAGATCGGCGTGGAGGTCTTTTCCGAACGCGGCAATCTGAACGTTGCCGATATAGCCGGCAAAGCAGTTACCCGCGCCAAGTTCAATCATTGCGATGTGGTTATACTGGATACCGCCGGACGACTGGAAATAGATGAAGCAATGGTTCAGGAACTCATCCGTCTGCGCCAGAGCGTACGCGCCGATGAAGTTCTGCTGGTGGCTGATGCCGCATTGGGGCAGGAAGCTGTGCACGTAGCCGATACATTCCACAAAGCGCTGGATCTTACCGGTTTTATTCTGACCAAACTCGACGGCGATGCCCGCGGCGGTGCAGCGCTTTCGATCCGTCAGGTAACCGGCTGTCCGGTTAAATTTGCCGGTACCGGCGAAAAGATCGATGATCTGGATGTATTCCACCCCGACCGTATGGCTTCAAGAATCCTGGGTATGGGCGATGTGGTGTCACTTGTGGAAAAAGCCGCCGCTGATCTCGACCAGGCGGAAGCAGCCAGAATCGCGGCAAAAATGCGTAAAAATGAATTCGATTTCAACGATTTTCTTGCGCAGATAAAACAGTTTGACAAACTTGGCGGTCTGGAAGGATTGCTGAAATTTCTCCCCGGCGGCAAACAGCTGCAGGAAGCGGCGGCAATGGTTGATCCGCGCGAGTTCAAACGTTTGGAGGCAATGGTGCTTTCAATGACTCCTGTGGAACGCGAAAATCCTGATTCTATTGACTTTGCGCGCCGCAAGCGTATTGCCAGAGGGTGCGGTTTGCCGCTGGAAAAAATCGCCGGCTTCATCCGCCAGTTCAACCAGATGCGCAAGATGATGAAAAAAGGCGGATTGATGAAAGCGCTTATGACCGGCAATCCCTCTGCTGCCGGTATGCCTTCCGGAGCAATGCCCGGCGGCGGATTCAATCCTTTCGGCGGAGCGCCGCAGGCGGTTTCCAAAAAAGAGCAGGAAAAGAAAACGCGCCTTGCCAAGCTCAAGAAAAAAGAAAAACAGAAACAGCGTCGTAAAAAATAATCAAAAAATTAAAATATTTTCAACAGGAGAAAGAAATCTATGTTAACATTTATTGTCGCAGTGATCGTTGGTTTTATTGTTGCGGTTATCAGCGGTAACGCAATGCACAATATGTCCTGGGGGACTCTTATCGGTATAGCTGCAATGGTTGCAACCCAGGTGTTGATCGGGCTTTTCATCCGCCGTCAGGTCAACAAAGTCAACAACAGTATCCAGCAGGATATGCAGGAAGTACAGAACAGGATCCAGCGCAAAATCAATATGATGCAGCAGAAACCCGGTATGTCGCCCAAATTTCTGCAGAGCACTGTCGAAAAAGAGCAGAATCAGGCAGTCCACAAAGCGCTGGAAAAGACCAATGTCCTCAAGCGCTACTATCTCTGGAGCCCGTTGCTGGCACGCCAGATTGCCACTATGAAAATGATGTTTCATTATCAGATCAAAGAGTTCGACAAGGCTGATGCCCTGATGAAAAAAGCACTCTTTTTTGATTCGACTTCGTGTGCAATGTATATGGCGCGTATGTACCGCAAAAATGATGCGGCACTGGATAAATTTGCCCGCAAAAAGATCAAGCGTTTCAAAGGAGATGCCGCGGTACTGCTGTATGCTCTTTACAGCTGGATCCTGGTCAAACGCGGTGATGTTGCCGCCGCGACCGCACTGCTTGCCGACAGCAAAAAACGTTGCGACAATGAAGTACTCAACGCCAACTGGGAACGGCTGGTCAATGATAAAGTCAAGAACTTCTCCAACGCTGCTCTGGGCGAAATGTGGTATATGCTTTATCTGGAAGAACCCAAAGTCAAAACCCAGCGTATGCGTCCGCAGTTTTAACAGAAAAGAATATTCCTTTTTATGGCAATAATCCGACAAACCACTGCAGATCTGGCACCGGCACGCCGGTTTCCGGTCAAAAATATACCGGCAGAAAAACTTGCCCGGGGCATTGTTGTAAGATCTCCGAACTGGCTGGGTGATGCGGTTATGACCCTGCCGGCGGTAAAGGCTTTGCGTACGATCCTGCCGGAAGGTGCTCCGCTGGTGGTGCTGGCTCCGCCGCAGACGGCGTCGCTTTTCCGGATAATTTCTGAAGTGGATTATGTTATAGTCATAAAACAGCCGCACACAAAGTGGTCGGACAGCGTATTCCGCAAACTGCGCAAATACAATTTTACAGTGGGAGTACTGTTCAACAATTCCCTGCGCGATGCCTGGCAGATGCGCCGGGCGGGCATCTCTGACCTTTACGGCCGCGCGGCACGCTGCCGGTCACTGCTGATGAAACGCGCGTTTTCGTTTCCCAAATGGCGCAAAGGAGTGCTGAATGAAAGCCACCATTGCAATGAGTATTTATCAATGGCGGCAGCTATGGGAGCAAAGATCGACAAAACAGAAATGCCGGAATTTCATTCGCAGCTTCAAATGGGGCATCTGCCGCTGAAAATACAGGGTTTCTGCCAGCATCCGCAACTGCTGGTGATGGCGCCCGGAGCCGCATACGGCGCAGCCAAGCGCTGGAGCAGCGAAAAATTCCGTCAGGTAGCTGATTACTGCATTAAAAAAGGGTTTATCGTGGCTATACTTGGCAGCACCGGAGAACATATAATCGGCGAAGAAGTCATCGAAGGTCTGCCCGCCAACCGGGCGTTCAATCTGGCCGGCGAAACTGATTTTGTATCTCTCTATAACCTTATACGCAATGCGCGCGCGTGCGTTGCAAACGATTCCGGCATTATGCATCTGGCGGCAGCTATGGGAGTCCCCGGCGTGGCGGTTTTCGGTCCGACCGATTACCGGGCAACCGGTCCGATCACCGACAAATGGCTGCTGGTTTTTGATAAAGAGCCGTGTGCGCCCTGTTTCCAGCGGGTATGCCCGGACGGTAAATGCAAAGGCATAGAAAAAATCACCAGTATTGAAGTAATAGAGGCATTGCACGAATTGAAAATCTTCTGAAAAATCCGCTTATAATACAAAAACGAATCGATAGACACAAAAAACCAGCTGTTTTTTGTGTTTTTTTTGTTAAAAAGTATTGTAATTAAACTCTAAACGGGTTATCTTGTAGCAGATTCAAAACCAACTCACAAGGAGTCAAGATATGAAAAGTCGCCGGATGCAGGATATGACCGTCCTGGAGCTTAAAAATTATTTGGCAAAAGCCAAACATAAAACTATCATTATCCCCTACGCTTTGAGCGAACAGCACGGCTATCATCTGCCGCTGGATGTGGATATCCGCAATGCGGATTTCTGCGCAGCAAAATTGGCGGAAAAAATTGACTGCCTGATTGCACCGACCTTGAACTACACCTTCTCCGGCGGTATGCTTACCGGCACGATCAATGTAAAACCCAATACCTTCAGCAATCTGGTGGGCGAAATCATCGAATCGCTGGCGCTGCAGGGTTTTGACAACTTTATTATTCTGCCCGGTCACGGCGGCAGCGAAAGTATGCTGCATTTGAAAGAATCTCTGCGAATCCAGAAGTGGCTCAACCCGATGCTCAAAGACAAAATGATCATTATGCTGCCGATCTGGGATTTTTCTCCGACCTGGATGGAACTTTTCAAGACCCGCGACTACCACGCGGCAATGGCGGAAACCTCGCTTCTTCTCCATTGGTGTCCGGAAGTGGTCCGTCAGGATATGATCCAGACCGACGTGGAAGATGTCGCCGAACGGCTCCGCAGTGATCCTGACAGTTATCAGCTGCGGGAAAGTTTCACAGAACTGTCGCAGGAAGTTGTCCAGACCAGTCAGCGTGCCGATGTGATCGTCGGAGTGATGGGCTATCCGGAAAAAGCATCCGCCGAACTCGGTGCAAAAATCGAAGCGGAATTTATGGAAAACAGTTCCAAGGCATTGCTTAAAGCGATCAGCGATGCTGAAGAAGCACGCAAAAATGGCAAGAGTATTATTCACGACAACGGCGCCAATTTGAAGATTTTCAACGAACTTTAATTATAACACACCCGTAAAACAGGTAAAACCACAGGAGAAAAACTATGGCAGTAAAAGACAAGCACTACACCGGCGGAGAAACCGAAGGCGGTATCACCAGCAGCTACGCCAATAATGACGGCGTTCAGTTGAAGGTTCCCTACAGCTTTATGGGCTCCATTTATGATGAAGCCGAACAGAAAGCCGCTCTGGCTGCAATGGCACAGGATACCCTGACAATGGGTCCCAAAACCACTGAATTCCAGAATAAATTTGCCAAAAAGCACGGCAGCAAGCACGCTTTTGCCTGCAGCAACTGCACCACCGGTATGATGGTTGCCACCCAGATTTTTGATATCGGCAAAGGCGATGAAGTCATTGTTACACCCAACACATTTGTTGCCACCAGCCTGCCGATCCTCAAGGAAGGCGCCACCCCGGTCTTTGCTGATATCGACGAACGCACCTTCAACCTGGACCCGGAAGATGTTGCCCGCAAGATCACCAGCAAAACCAAGGCGATCTATGTAGTGCACTATGCCGGTCAGATGGTCGATATGGATCCGATTATGGAACTTGCCCGCAAGCACAATCTGTATGTGCTGGAAGACTGCGCCCACGCCACCGGTTCGAGCTACAAAGGCAAGATGGCAGGCTCCATCGGTGACATCGGCTGCTTCTCGTTCCACTCGCTCAAAAACATCACCACTTGCGGCGAAGGCGGTATGATCACCACTGACAATGACGAATTTGCCAAAGGCATTATGGGGCTGCGCTGTATGAGCAATCAACCCTGGAGCTGGGATGATGTACTGGAAGATCCCAACAAAAAGGAATGGAAGTTCGGCAGCCGCATTACCTGCACCAAGAGTCCGGATCAGCTGGAATACTGGCTGCCCGCCCACTTTGACGTGCGTCCCTACCTCGGCAAACACTGGGGCAACAACTACCGCATGAACGAAATTCAGGCGGCTGTCGGCTGCTGCCAGCTGGATAAATTGGATATGCTCATTGAAAAACGCCGTGAAATCGCCCACAAAATAACTGCCGGCATTTCCGACATCAAGGGTATCGAACCGGTTTACGAAGATCCCAACTGCTACCACAGCTATCACCTGTACACCGTGTGCGTGAACGAAGCCGAACTCGGCGGCAGCCGCGATGAATTTATGCGTGTACTGTATGAAGAAGAAGGCGTCCAGGGCATTCTGCACTATCAGCCGACCTTCCACTTCACCGGATTGAAGAACCTCGGTTACGACCCGGACCAGTGCCCCAAGGCCAGCGATTTCTTCTACAAGCGCGAATTGAACATCCCGATGCATCCGCGTTTGACCGAACAGAACATTGTCGATACCATCGAAGGTATCAAGAATGCTGCTGCCAAGGTGCGCAAACGCCACAACAAGGCGTAATGCGTAAATCACAGAGTAAACAAATCAAAAACGGCGTACCGGACAAAAACAGTACGCCGTTTTTTTTGTAAACCTTATCGGGTATCAGGAAAATATCAACGCGGCTTTTTATAATACATTATAACTTCGCCCTCTTTGCAGAGGCGGAATTTTTCACGAGCTATTTTCTCCACCGCTTTGGGTGAACGCTGCAAAGCGGCAACTTCCCGCTGTAAAGCATCGCGTTCGGCGCGTTTGGCATCGGCAATGGCTCTGGTACGCATATAGAACTCTTTCTGCCGTTCATACTGGCGCTGCGCCGGATAGATCGCAAATGCGCTGACCACCAGCACAATAACAAAACCGACCACTCCCAGCCAAGTCCACATACCATTGAAATTTTGATTATTTGCCATAAAAAACTGCTCCGGAAAATCCATAAAAAATGCAAACGCACTTCCTTAAAGATAACACCAATAACGCTTTTAGTCAAATTTTCTTGTATTTTTTTTGCTTTTTCAGCGGGTAATACGCATCACCAATTCACCGGGAATAACTTTGCCGTTGACTTTGCTTGCGCTGTAATCGCGCTGATGATCGGCAATAAAAAATGCTTCGGCGCTGTTGTAAAGAACCTTTACTTTTATATTATTGCTTTTGAATTCCTGCGGCAGGCGCACCGTGATTTTTTTGAATTCCGGCGATTGGAATGCAGTATTTACCGGTACACCGGCAACACTCAACACCAGTGCTCCGGCGCGTGAACTCTGAACGCTGAACTCAACTTCCGCAGGAAGCACAGAGTGCTTTTCAACCGTTGGGAAAGCAACTTCCAACATAGTATTGACTTTGGCTTCCACCGGCTGCCAGCCGCCGAATGTCATCGGTCCGTGGTAAAAATTAACACATCTATCATCCGGGAGTTTCAGCACTGTCCCCTGCGGACGAACAAGTCTGATGATATATTTTTCCAGCATTGTACGGTAAAATTCGTAGGCTCCAAGAGTAATGAAAACGCCAATTATTGCTGCAAGTATCCCGTAGGTTTTGACAAATTTCCAATCATTTCTGCGGGAACGGCGAATCATTTCATCAATAAAAATCCCCGCAAAAACCGCCAGCACCGGCAGCACCGGCGCCCGGAAACGCGAAAGATTGTAAAATGCCGCCGTGGCTCCCCAATAAAATATAACTGTTATATATACTGCCCAATATGATGATCTGCGTAATCTTTTTATCATCAACAGCATCCCTGCAATCCCCACCGCCAGCAGAACCCCCGCCGGCACGGTGACTTGCAGCAAACGGGAAGTCGCGCCCTCGCCTGTCATAGATACATTGTTCGGTATTTCGCGGTAATCCCAGAACAGCAGCAATTTGCGGAAAGTCAACTCCAGAAATGCCGCCGGTTCGCTGACAATAAAATCAATCAGTTCCGGCATAACATTATTATCTGCCATCCACAAGTGATACGCCTGCGGGTATTCCATAGGCCCTGCCGGCAATCCGGGTTCCCTGCCCCCCGGAGGAGCTTCCGGAGTATTGCCCAGCGCCAGAACTGCATCGGCAGCGGTGGAAGGTCCGCACAATCTGCCCAGCTGCAGCGAGTTGTAAATTATAAACGGCGATTCCACAATAATAAAAGTGCCGACAGCAAGTGCAAGTGCAGACAGCATCTTTTTTACATTATATTTAAGAACATAAATCACCGCCATTGCCAGCACCAGCGGTATAAATATCAACAGTATATTGCCGCGGGTCAGCGCCCCGACCGCCGCCATAAATGCAAAACCTGTTACATAACGCAATTTACCGCATTGAAAAGCACGGATCGCCCAATATGCCATCAGCGCTACATTAAAAGTCTGCAATGTTGCGATCTGATGAAACGGCGTGTAAAACACCAGTATCGTACAGAGCGCAGTCAGATACGCAGTTATAACTCCGGCGCGCCTGCCGGCAAGCAGAGCAGCACTCATACCGGCAATCATTGCCGAAACGGCTCCCAGCAATGCCTGAAAAAATATCACACCCCAAACCGATGCGCCCGTAAGCCATCGGCACAGCGGCAGAAACACCGCATAATAAAACGGCTGATAATAAAATGCCCCGGTAAATTTACCTTCAGCAACTTCTTCTGCCAGACGCATATAAGTGGCAAGGTCGGTAGCCTTTGCCGGAGCAAAAACAGCAAACGCGTATTCCCCCCGGCTTATTTCCCACGCCGATATCAGCCGCCACAGCAAGGCAGCCAAACCGGCACTCCAGAGCAGTAAAAGCCAACGCCGCCGGTTGATCGACGGTGCTGCATCAATAACTGGCGGCGTTTTTTTCATAGCAGGAATCAAACCCTGACCATCAGACGGTCAGCAGTTCCTTTTCCTTGTCACCGACGATCTTGTCGATGTCGGCAATGTGCTTATCGGTAGCCTTCTGGATATCATCCAGGAGCTTCTTGAGTTCGTCTTCGGTCAACTCGCCATCCTTCTGCGATTTTTTGGCAGCTTCGTTGCCGTCGCGGCGGGCATTGCGGACTGCAACTTTGGCATCTTCGCTGCGGGCTTTGACCTGCTTGACCAGAGTCTTGCGGCGGTCTTCGCTCAATTCAGGTATCGGCAGACGGATCAAACGGCCGTCACTGTTGGGCATAATACCCAGATTGGAGGCCTTGATCGCCTTTTCCACAGCCGAAACTGCCGAAGTATCCCACGGCTGAATGGTCAGCAAACGCGGTTCCGGCGCACTGATCTGCGCCATATCGCGCAAACGGGTCTGCACGCCGTAATAATCGACCATCAGACCTTCCACCAGCGACGGCGAAGCCTTGCCGGTACGGATGGCGCCCAAGTCATTGCGCATTGAAGTTTCGGCTTTTTCCATCTTTTCTTCCAGATCCATAAGGATCATATCAGCAAATTCTGACATAACATTTCTCCATTTTGGGTTGTAAAATTGAAAAAAATCTTGTTATTTTGCAAAATGTAACCGCATTTTGCACAAAATGCAAGTAAGATGATGCGTTTGGGCTTGAAAAAATCAACTTTTGGCGTTATTTTATATAAAAGCATACGTTTTTTAAACTAAACTGTAACGAAAGAGGTTTTTTATGTCCGGACACAGTAAATGGGCAAACATCAAACACAAGAAAGATGCCGCCGATAAAGCCAGAGGCCGTATCTTTTCCCGACTCGGCAAAGAAATTATGGTAGCAGCCAAGATGGGCGGCGGTGATGTGGATACCAATCCGCGCCTGCGTTCCGGTATTGCCGCTGCCAAAGCTGCGAATATGCCGAATGCCAACATCGACCGCGCAATCAAAAAAGGCTTGGGCGAACTCGGAGATGTCACCTTTGAAGAAATCCAGTACGAAGGCTATGCCGCCGGCGGTGTGGCACTGCTGATCGACTGCCTGACCGATAACCGCAACCGTTCGGCAAGCGAAGTGCGTACCACTCTTGACCGCAACAACGGCAACCTTGCCAGCTCCGGTTCGGTGGCATATATGTTCAAGCGTCAGAGCCACTTTGTTATCGAGGGAGAAAATGCCGATGAAGACAAGCTTATGGATCTGGTGCTGGATGCCGGTGCCGAAGATCTGATCGTGGAAGACGGCGTTGCCGAAATCTGGGGTGATCCCTCCGCGTTCGAAGCTATTGCCGATGCGCTCGCCGCTGCCGGCATCACCGCCAGCGAAGCTGCTGTGACCCGCCGTCCGGACAATACCGTGAGCATTACTGATGTGCATACTGCTGAACAGGTTCTCAAGCTGATCGACAAGCTCGAAGACCTCGATGACGTGCAGGAAGTTACCGGCAACTTTGAAATCGACGATTCCATCGCCGATCAGGTCAATGTCTGATATAACTTTTTCAAGTAAACCAAATATTAAACAAAACACGTTCAACCAAACAATAAAGGAGATTGGAACGATGTCTGCAATCTATGATATCCACGCCCGTGAGATTCTCGACTCCCGCGGCAACCCCACCCTCGAAGTCGAAGTCGTACTCGAAAGCGGGATCAAGGGCCGCGCTGCGGTTCCGTCCGGTGCCTCCACCGGCGAAAATGAAGCTCTGGAACTGCGTGACGGCGACAAGAACCGTTACCTGGGCAAAGGCGTTATGACCGCGGTCAAGAACGTCAACGAAAAGATCTTCCCGGAACTGGAAGGTATGGATGTACTCGATCAGGTCGAAATCGACAAGACTATGATCGAACTCGACGGCACCAAAACCAAGAGCAACCTGGGTGCTAACGCGCTGTTGGGTGTTTCTCTGGCCTGTGCCCACGCGGCAGCCAACTATCTGGATCTGCCCCTGTTCCGCTACATCGGCGGCGTGAACGGCAAAGTTCTGCCGGTTCCGATGATGAACATCATCAACGGCGGTTCCCACTCCGATGCTCCGATTTCTTTCCAGGAATTTATGATCCGTCCGGTCGGCGCCTGCTGCTTCCGCGAAGGTCTGCGTATGGGTGCGGAAGTTTTCCACGCTCTCAAAAAGATTATCAAGAACAAGGGTCTTTCCACTGCAGTCGGTGACGAAGGCGGTTTTGCTCCGAACTTTGCCGGCGGTATTGAAGAAGCTCTGGCCAGTATCATCGATGCCATCAAGGCTGCCGGTTATGAACCCGGCAAAGATGTGATGATCGGTCTGGACTGCGCCTCCAGCGAATTCTACGCTGACGGCGTCTATGACTACACCAAGTTCGAAGGCGCCAGCGCTGCCAAGCGCACCGCCGCCGAACAGGTTGAATACCTGGCTGATCTGGTCAGCAAGTATCCGATCGACTCCATCGAAGACGGTATGGCCGAATCCGACTGGGAAGGCTGGAAGCTCCTGACCGACAAGATCGGCGACAAGTGCCAGCTGGTTGGTGACGACCTGTTCGTGACCAACGTTGAATACCTTTCCAAGGGTATCGAAATGGGCGCCGGCAACAGCATCCTGATCAAGGTCAACCAGATCGGTACTCTTACCGAAACTCTGGATGCCATCGAAATGGCTCACAAAGCCGGTTACACCGCTGTGGTCAGCCACCGCTCCGGCGAAACCGAAGATACCACCATTGCTGACATTGCCGTTGCCACCAACGCCGGTCAGATCAAGACTGGTTCTTTGAGCCGTACCGACCGTATTGCCAAGTACAATCAGCTGCTCCGCATCGAAGAAATGCTCGGCAGCGTTGCCCGCTACGGCAAATGATTGCTGCTGTATAAGCAATAAAAAAAATCAAAACCGTCCGGATAACTCC
>JAZNBV010000089.1:0-8155 GCA_045587205.1 Victivallaceae bacterium | reverse complement strand
TGTTGCAAAACTGTTTTGTGGGGAAAAAACCTTTTTGAAAAAAGGTTCTTTTCCCCACACCCCATTTTCCAAAAACTTTCGCCGGGATTGCTTTTATTGTTTCAATAAAAGCAATGCCAACTTGTTTATTATAAGTAAATTGCAATATTTTTTCTGTAAAAAATCCCGCTATTGCAAGAAAAAAACTAAAATACTCTGCTGCGGTTTGACAAAATAAAAAAAAAAGGGTGCTGCAAACTTTTTTAAGGTTTTGCAACAACCCCTACTTTTTTATAATTGAAAAAATCGCTTACGCAAGCGGCTTCTTCGGGAGCGGATTCTGCTTGTGGGCTTCTTCCATAATGTAGATCTGACGGCGAACCTGTTCGAGTTTGATTTCAGGTTCTTTGCCTTCGGTGACCACTTTGTAGAAGTCGCTGTAGAACAGGTGCACGATTTCAGAGAAACCGGTGGCATTGCTGTTGGCATTGGCGCATTCCCAGGTCATTTCGGTCCACTTGAGCTTTTCGCTGCAATACTGGCGATCCTTGCTCCAGGGCTTCCAGAATTCCTGCTTGGGAGCTTCTTCGGGATCGAAGAACTTCCACTGGATCTTGTTGGGATCAGCAATCATACCGCCGAGGGTACCGGAAACGTTGTACATATTGCCGATCTTGTATGCCTGCAGGCTGCTGATGTCAATATCGATGGTCGGGTTGTTCGGACCGCTCAGGCGCACGAGTGCCATATTTTCAGCGTCACCGCCCAGACCCCAGTGTTCAGCGGCAAATACGGCGTTGACGGTCGGATAACCTTCGCCGAACAGCACTACTGCCTGGTCAACCGGGTGCGGCCCGGTGTTGAACAAGTTACCGGCCAGCTGATCCTGACGGGTCTGCCAGTCCCAGCGGCGGCCGAAACCGCTCCAATTGCTGCGGATGTACACGATCTTGCCCAGTACACCGGAGGCGATGATTTCGCGCATCTTGGTGAACATAGGATAGAAACGGGAGTTCTGGAAGGGGCAGAAAAGTACGCCGTTTTCTTTGGCGGCTTCCACGAGCATATCAAATTCCGCAACGCAGGAGGCGCTGGGTTTTTCGCTTACAACATACTTGGCTTTGCCGGATTTGATGGCAGCCAGCGAGGCTTCCACGTGGAAACGGCTGGGGGTGGCGTTGACAAACAGGTCAAATTCCGGACCTTTTTCCAACAGTTCCTTGTAGTTGCAGAAAGCTTCGCAACCGAGTTCATCGATCGCCTGCTGACGGCGTTCCGGCAATTCGTCGGCGACAGCAACGATCTTGAAGTTTGCGTTGGTACGCAGATAGTTTACGTGGATGCCGTAGCCGCTGCGGCCCTGACCGGCAATTGCCACTCTGATGACTTTACCCATTTTTCTTCTCCTTGTGATTTGAAATTTTGGGGTGATTGGTCTTGTTTATGTATTTCCTTTGCAGCGTCGCGGGAAGATCAGAGTGTGGCGCTCTCCGCCGAGCTTGCCTTCCAGCAAACCCTTCAGCTCTGATACAGCCCCCGAGAACAGTGCAACATCATTCTGTATAAAACTGGTGACTTTGACTCCCCAGCAGTATTCAGTGAGGTTATTGTCAAAATCACTGTAAAAAATATCTCTGTTCCATTGCAGATTGTGCATACGCGCAAACCACATAACCGCTCCGGTGTTGTTCATAGATGTGGAAAGCAGCAGCAGCGGTGCTTTCCCGGAAAGCGGCAGCGCTTCAAGTTTGGCGAGTTTGTCATCAAACTTGCGCGGCATTCTCCAGATTTCATAAAACCTCTGCGCGGAGCGGCAGGCATCGATAAAGCCGGCTTCGCGGTAAGTTGTCGGAGCGGAAGCCTCCGGCTCCTGCAGCAAAAACACCGGACTTTCCGGCAGATGAGCCAGCCGTTCGCGGGTTATTTCGTAATAAGCACCACGGTGGTCGGTGGATACGCACACTTCGCCGGGGATCGTGCGGTTGACAATCACTTGCGGCACCGAGCCGTGCAGATATTCAATAGCAGCATTGAGTTCATTGTCCGGCTGCCGCCAGATAATACCGTCAAAGTCCAGCAGGGTGCTCCAATCGGATTTATGTTCAAGCATAGCACCGGGAATACTTTTTACATCCCAGGATTCCGGCAGTTTAACATTTAAATCCGCCATATTGACTATTGCCACACGGTAGGGGTGATGCAGTTCATTTTTGACAAACGTACCCGATCCGTGGCGCGAAACCACCAGATTTTTCCGGCGCAATTCCCCAATGCAGCGGTCGATAGTGGCACGCGCAACCGAAAATTCCGCCATCAGTTCCACGCGCGGCGGCAGGGCCGATCCGGGCTGATAGACTCCGGAGCGGATACGGTTTTCCAGCTCCGAAGTTATTTTACGGTAACGTGTATCTTGCAGTGCCATATATACTCTTATACGCATTAAAAAGTTTATCAGTCTTCCTGTGTTAAATATAATATGCCTAGACAACTTTTGCAAGTCTTTTTTCTGAAAAAACGCAGATTTTTTTGCTTTTGCTCTTTAACCGGTGTTTTACACTGCAATTTTTACAGGCAATAAAACGGCAGAAGATACTCTCCGGCACGCTGTTTTATGAAGGGCGAACAGAAAAAATCCGATTTTTTTTCAAAAATCCATTATATTGCACTTGACAAAACAGCTTTTTTTTTGTAAACTATACATATAACATATTTTACATTGATTTCAACACAAGGGGAATAAAGGTCAGGCGTGACAGATTTTTCTGTCAGGCAGCGAATTTTGAAAGCATCTGGCAGCGCGGGGGAGTGCGTATTCTGAAGCGTGCCGGCTTTAACCGTTTCTGTAAAAAGATTCCGATGTGCAGAACAATAATGCGTTTTTTCCGGCATTTTCGGCAGTCAGTAAGAAGCGGCATATAACTTAATATCACATTTTTTTACCGGAAAAAACGCCAGTGACCTAAAAGAAAGGCACACAATGAATATTTATGTAGGCAATCTGCCGTACAGTACCACCCGCGAAGATCTGGAAGCAATTTTCGGCGAATTTGGTGCAGTTCAAGCCGCGCGCGTGGTGATGGATCGTGAATCCGGACGCAGCAAGGGATTCGGTTTTGTGGAAATGGATGATGAATCCGGCAAGGCTGCGATCGAAAAACTCAACGGCAGCGAAATCGGCGGCCGTAAAGCTGTGGTCAACGAAGCACGCCCGCGCGAAGAACGCCCGCGTACATTCCGTTCCCGCGGCGACAGAAACTGATCTGATTGACAGTTCAGAAGGCTGTTGCAAAACTTCAAAAAAGTTTGCGACAGCCTTTTTTTTGCTTTTATTGCAGAAAAGTTACTTTATTTTTACACTGAAATGCAGGAACGATCTGTCGTTTTCATCAAATATATTCCAGCTGCCCGGACTTGCCAGAAGATCGTTATGGTCAAGTTCTTCCGGCAGGATGATTTTTTCCGGCAACCCGTTATTGCCGATGAAAAATGTTACATCGTTTACGGTTATACCGTTGGGTATTGAGTTCATTTCTCCACCTCCTGCTATTTCCTGTTTGTAAAAAAACAGGGGTAATATACTGCTGATTACATTTTTTACAAGAGGTTATATTCAATCGGCAAGATATTTCTGAAGATTTTTCAGCTCTTTTTCTGCCTGAAACCTGCCGAGATCGTAGGTTTTCTGCAGCAGCTCCGGATCACGGCATATCCGCTGGGCGGGTAGCGGAGCTTCCGGTTGGAAAACAAATATTTTCCCCGCAGCGAGAGCATTTTCAATATATTGCAAAGTTACATTATACATATTGTGGCGTTCGGATAATGCTTTGATAAATGCCGGATATTTTCTGAATACCGCGCGCATCAGCCACATTGCCGGAATTGGTTTTTTGATGTATCCCGGCGGCTGGGTGAGGATCACCACATTGCGCTCGAAACCGGACTGTTCAAAAAATTTCAGCGGTATCGAATCAGTTATTGCTCCGTCCTGATATTCATTGTCATCGATCTTGACGATTCTGGATACCAGCGGCATTGATGCCGATGCGCGCATCCATTCCAGAGACTTTTCATCGGCACAGCTGCAAAGCTGATAGTGCGGCAGCCCGGTGTTTACATTTGTACATACCATATAAAACTCAGTCGGGTCGCTGTTGAAAGTTTCCGAATCAAATCTGTCAAGTTCCAGCGGCAGTTCCCGGTAGCAGAAATCCGCTCCGAAGAGATCGCCGGTGGTCAGAAGCGAGTGCCAGCTGCAGAAGCGCCTGTCACGGCAGAACCGCTTGTTGTAACGCAGGACCCGCCCCGGTTGATGCGATTTGTAATTGCAGCCGAACGCAGCCCCGGCTGAAACACCGATAATGCCGTCAAACTGGATGTTGTTTTCCATAAGTACATCCATAATTCCGGCAGAAAAAAGTCCGCGCATCGCACCGCCTTCAAGGATAAGTCCGGTCTTTTTCATACAGATCATATTCCAGTAAACAGATTTTTTTTATTCAGACTGATAAAATATAACTGCAGTTTGCCGGATTTGCCCGCAATGCTGCAGAAAAAAACGGATTTTTTTCTGCAACTGGATCTTTTCTGCGGAGTTCAGCGGACGGTTTGCAGGATTTTTTCTGCGGATTTTTTCTGTGATTCAAGTTTTTCAGATATTGCCGCGGCATCTTCGGCACTTCCGGCGGTAAAATCATATTCGATAATGGTTTCGCGCGTGCCCAGCAGCGATTCGGTGGTTGTGGCACGAAAACTCCCGGTGTTCGGTACCTTGTGATCCGCCGGGATCGCCACGCGGCGGGATTTGTAGTTTACCCTGCCGACGATGATTTTTCCGGCGGGCGCGGCATTGGTGCTGTCAAAAGCTTCGGCTGTACCCAGCATCATCCAGCCGGTAAGATCCAGATTTTTTCCGGCGGCACTGGCGGTAAAGTGGGCTGTATTTCCGGCGCATCCGGTCAAAAACAGTGCGGCGGCGGCAAGTGTAATGTGAAATTTTTCCATAAAAAACCTTCCTTTTACGCGGTACTTTATTGTACCATATAAAACGGAAGGTTTTGTCAACAGTTCACCTGAAAAGAGATCATTTGAAAATCAGTTTTGCCAGATACAAGCCGCCGGCGGCACCGCCGATACCCGTAAAGTTCTGCAAAACGATATTCAGCATAAATTTACCGTATGCTCCGGCAGCAATAAAGTTGGCGCTTTCCAGTGCAAACGTGCTGAAAGTGGTGAATGCTCCCAGAAAACCTGTGAAGAGTACGGGAAAATATTCTGCAAAAGCGGCAAATTGATTTTTTAGCCACACCGAAGCAAAACCGGCAATGAACGACCCCAGTATATTCACTGCCAGTGTCCCCCACGGAAAATCCGGCAGCAGCGAATTTATACATTTTACCATAAAATAACGCGACAGCGTACCGGTTACACCGGCAAGGCTGATCAGAAGAACGATTTTCATTTTTGCACCCCGTATTTCAAATTTTATATTATAATATAATCCCCGATGGGATTTTTGCTTTATCCGGCAGGGATGTGATGATATTTTTCTTGACTTTTTTACTGTTTGTGATATACTAAAACCAGACAGAGTGAATTTTACTTTTTACAAGGTTTGATTTTATGAAACAAATAAAATGGCAGCTTGATGCCCGGCGGCAGTACGGGAGGATTGCGCCGGATATCTATGGCGGTTTTGTTGAACATCTGGGGCGCAATGTTTACGGAGGGGTTTATGACCCCTCTGCCGCTTGTGCCGACAGCGACGGTTTCCGGCAGGATGTGCTGGAGTTGATAAAAAATCTGAATATGCCGATAACCCGTTATCCCGGCGGATCTTATGTGGATTGCTGGTGTTGGGAAGATGGCGTGGGCAAAGAACGCAAAGCCAAGCTGGATGCAGCTTGGAAACAGTTGGAGCCCAACACTTTCGGTCTTGATGAATTTATGCGCTGGGCGGCAAAAGCCAACACTCGTCCGCTTATGACCGTAAATGTAGCCGCCCGCACTGTTATTGATACGCAGAATTTGTTTGAATACTGTAATTTTCCCGGCGGTACTTACTGGAGCGATCAACGCCGTGCCAATGGAGTGGAAAAGCCTTACAACATCAAAGAGTGGTGCCTGGGTAATGAACTTTACGGCGCCTGGGAAGTCGGCGAAATGAGTGCCGCCGAATACGGCAGAATCGCACGCGAACACGCCAAACTTTTGAAAAAACTTGATCCGTCTGCCGTGATTGTTGTCAGCGGAAAACCCGACGATCAGGCGTGGAACCGCACAGTGCTGGATTTCTGCGGCAGATATGTGGAAAAACTCTCTCTGCACGATGTATTTTATCACGCTCCGGAACTGGATGTGCGTGGCTATCTGGGGAGTGTTGACCGCTTTGATCAGCGCTTGAATGATTCGATCAAAACCTGCCGGGCGTTTGAGGCGATCAGTTCGCGGAGAATCGGTATAAGTGTGGATGAGTGGATCATCTGGGACTTCAACACCCGCACCCGGCAGGAAGAAGAGTGGACAAGCGGTATGCATCTTTTGGAACAGGATTACACGATACTGGAAACTCTGATCGCCGGTTCGCTGTTCAGCTGTTTTCACCGTTATGCGGACTGTGTCGATATAGCCTGTATAGCACAGAGTGTGAATGTGATTTCGCCGATCCGCACGGAAAAAGACGGTCCCGCCTGGCGGCAGAGTATATATTTCCCGTTTGAACTTACTTCGCGCTACGGCAGAGGTATTTCGCTGAAACCGGAAGAATCCGGCAATGAAGATAATCCACTGTACGGCAGTGCGGTGCTGAATGAAGAAAATGGCGAATTGACGCTTTTCCTGACCAATCGCAGTGCAGAAATGTTGGATTTCAGTATGGAATTTGCCGGAGTCAGCCGGATTGAAGATGCGCTTTCAATGAACAGCGCAGATTTGAGCGTGGTCAACTCCGCCGCCGCCGACCCCCTGCAGCCCCGGCCGCTGGCAGCAGAACTTGATAATACGCTGGTAAAAGCTCAATTGCCGGCGCTTTCGTGGAATATGCTGCGTTTGAAAGTGAATTGAATTTTTTTGGGGGAAATCAGCACGATATTATGAGAGACCCGGGGGGGGGGCTCTCATAATATCTTTTTAAAGAACACTCCAGTATTATTTCCACGAACCGGCGTCGGTATCCGGATCCTGATAGAGTTCGGTCAACGCCTTCTTTTCCACAATACCGCCGGTTTCATCGCTATCCGGCGATGCAAGTTCCCATTTTCCATCCGGGAAAACCGGAGTTTGGAAGTTATCCTGCGGTATATTGTGGGTTTTTTCCTGGAATTCCATACAGCTGCGGATACAGCCTTTAGCGCCGCAGACTGCAAAATATCCGGTGTGGGTCAATATCTGCTTGTAGTAGGGGTTGACATAATCACCGGGAAATTCCGGATTCTGTCTGCCCCAGCCGCCCAGGGCGAGGGTGTAAGCAGTTTTGTACGCCAATTCTTCGGACATATTGCTTTCGGTGATTTCCAGATTGAATCCCGGGAAAAAGCGCTTCATAAAAGGAGAGGCTTTGTAGTTGATCCCGTGGTGGGTTGCCGTACAGCGACCCATATGCACATCGCCCCATTCGTACTCTTTGTCTTCAATGCGGATCTTGATCGACGGCCGGTCGCCGGGACGCGGAATAGCGTTGCCGGGGCAATCGGGTACGCACTTCATACAGCGTTTGCACAAAGTTTTGGGTTCAATGAGTGCATCCGGTTCCAGCACTGCATCGGTCAGAATAGTGCCGATACGCACGCGCGGGCCGAACACCTTATGAATAAAGACTTTTGACCAGCCTATTTCCCCCAGACCGCAGGCCATTGCTGCAATACGCACATTGATGTTGATATCCGGTACCGGTCTGCCCGGAGCCACCGGTACCGGATTATTGGGGTAGGCTTCCGGCACGCCCGGATAGACCGGAACCGCTTCGTAGCCGTGATCTTCAATGAACCGTGCCACTTCATAAGTCACCATCGGGCGGAAGAGGTTGTTCAAGCGGTTGTAACTGTAATAAGTATAGTTGGGCCAGTAGGTGCCGCTGGTGATCCCGCGGTAGGTACTGCGGGGGATCGGCTGCACGATGGAAATAACGCTTTTGCAGTCCGGAAAGATATTTTTGGGGTGCATACGTTCCGGAGCATCATTA
>JAZNBV010000088.1:0-3127 GCA_045587205.1 Victivallaceae bacterium | reverse complement strand
AAATGGAATTTTATTTTTGAATACATTTGAACTCAAAAACAAGGATTTGACAAAAGAGGGTAGCTTTTTTCAAGAAATACCAAGCTCAAACTATGTCCCAAAACACCATTTTTAAAAAATTATGGGATTTCTGTGATTTTTTTATGATGTTTTTGCTTTTTTATTGCGTTTACTCTGCAATATTGCGTACCGTATTGCCTTCAATCAATTTCATTTCAAAAAACAAATCGGTAAATTCTGTGCGGTGGCGATTGGCAAGGCGCTTGAGCAGTTCCCGCAAGATCGGTTCCAGTTCAGGCCCCGCTGACGTGATCTGATAGATCCCCAGCTGCGAAGCATATTTGCCTTCGTAAGCCGATACGGATAGATCTTCAGGGATCCGCAGCCCCGCTTTCAAACACGCCGATATAAACATAATCGCCAGTTCGTTGCTGTGGCAGAAAACCGCCGTCGGACGGTCTTTGAAACGCAGGAAACGCTGCATACAATCATCAATAAACATACTTTGTTCTTCACGACTGCTCGTATCCCAGCGGTCAAGCATAAAACGCAGTTTGCGGTTGAACGGTATATTGTGCTCCTGCAGAGCCTGACGGTAGCCGTCAAAATTAAAATCAAGGGTTGCGGCAGCTGTACAGATATGCACGATGCGGGTGTGACCGTTTTTTATCAGGTGCTCAACCGAAAGTTTTTCGCCGGCAAAACGCCTGATCACCGCACGGTCGATATTGCCATTCAATTCCACATCACCTGCGCGCAGCAGCACCACCCGTTAGTGGTGGCGCAGTATCACCGGCAGACTTCGGGCATCGCACAGCGAATAGAGCAGCACATCGCTGTTGGGGTCGCTTAACTGATTTGATAATATGCGCAATTCGCTTTGCTGGAACGTGCGGTTCAAGGTAACAGTGACCTGGCTGTAACCGTACTCTTGAGCTAAATCGGTAAGTATTTCGGCAATTTTAATATGAAAAGTGTGATTCATCCCCGGTATCCATACATTCAGCGTGCGGAGCCGCTTACCGTAATCGGGGTGCTGGAACGTGCCTTTGCCTGGAATGGTTTTAAGGACGCCTTCTGTGATCAATTCCTGAACCGCTTTGGTGCAAGTGGCAATAGTGGTGTGGAACGACTCTGCCATTTCACGCCTGCCTGGCAGGGGAGTGGAGGCATATTTACCTTCATCGACCAGGCGGAGGATACTCTTTTTTATTTCGATATACTTAAAACGGTTCTGCATAAAAACATTCCTGACAAACTTCTGTTTTTATTATACACTCGATTTACAGCAATGTCAAAATAAAAATCACAAATTCGGCAATCACGGAAGTTGCGGTAAGGTCCGACTGAAAAAAAGTTTGCAGCAACCTTTTTTATTTTGTCAAACCGTGCTTACAGGTGCTTGAATCCGGCTTGCCGGATTTTTTCCAGCAGCAGCTGTTGTTCTGCAGCGAATTCAAACTTCATACAGTTGCGTTCCACATTCTGCACGGCAAAGCGCGGATCCATTTCGTAATGGAGCCACTCGGCAGTTTTTAAAGGTTTGGTTTCTATGATCAGCAGCAGATCCTGCGGCACAGCGGCAACGGTTTGCCGGATAGCCACCCAGTCAAGCATACCTTCGCCCACGTTCCAATGACATTCATCGATATTATCGTAGTCGGAAATATGGAGCGTTTTCAGGCGGCTGCCGCAGGTTTTTATCATATCCGGAATCTGTTCTCCGCGATCCATACCGTGATTTACATCCAGGCATATACCGATATTTTCCAGCGGAAAATCCCGCGTTATTTCCAGCAGTTCTTCAACTGTATTGCCGATGCAGATCCGGGGCAGCAGTTCCAGATTCAATGAAGCATTCAACTTCTGAAGCAGCGGCAGCAGATCTTCGCAGCTCCGGCGCATTGCCTGCAGATAGCTACTGCGGTCGGCATTCTGCGGAGATTCGTTGCTGCAGTGGACGGTGATGTTGCGTATTTCAAGTTCACGGAATATATTGATGTATTCGATTGCTCCGGCAACGCTGCTGCTGCGCATATCTTCATTATCGGCCGCCAGATTGATGGTTCTGCCGAACGGCAGATGCAGACTGCCGGCACGCACCGCACCGCGTTTCTGCATACGCAATATATCACCTGCCACCTGTTGTGCAAGTTCATCAGTGGGGCGAGCGCCGGTGGAAATTTCTATCAAATTCAGCGCGGAATTCTCCATAGCGCACTGCCAGGCAGGATTGACGATCATATCAACTTTAAAACTTCCGGCAAACTGGTACATAATAGAATCTCCTGTTATTTTTCAAGCTCTGTTTTTTTCAAACCTTTTCCCGGCATTTATCTTTTTGAAGCGCAAAAAAATAAATGCCCTTCAAGTTTAAAAAAGTTTTCTGCACAAAAGTTACTCTCATAACCTTTATTTAGCTACCCGTGTCGGCTACAGAGCGATTTTTTAATATTTCATTTACTATAAAACTGTTTTGATTTTTTTCAAATCCATTGTATCCCAAAGATATGAATATCAGTTGAAATATTCTATTTTTTTTCTGCTTAAAGCGGGGATTTTAAGCAATTGGGGTGGATTATTGCATTGAATTTGATTTGACTGGTGATTTTTTCGTGGGATAAGAGAGAAAAATATTTGCAATTTACTCTTACCGGAGTTATATTAATTAACACTTTCAAAAGAGGGCGATTAGCTCAGTTGGTTAGAGCGTTTGCTTTACACGCAAAATGTCGGCGGTTCGAGTCCGTCATCGCCCACCAGTCTTCATCTCGGCAGAGCCGAGATTTCGCCTCGGCAAGCCAGTTGCGCAGCAAATGGATTGACGAGCGAACCCGCTTGGCGCGGCGAAGTGCGAAGCACGAAGACGGCAGCGGGGAAGACTGCCGCGGCGTAATCTGCGAAGCAGATGAAGCCGGGCAATACGGCACCGCAAATTTCCATAAGTCCTTCCCCTTACAGAAAATTATCAGAAAATTGTAATCCGCAGTTGTAAACTGCCTGCGGCTGATGCTATCTTACCTGTAAGATGGTTAGTTTGAGCATGAAGGTGTTTGTATGAAAAAAATTAAATTTCTGTGTTTCTATTCATTGTTATTTTTCTCTCCGGCAATTTTTGCAGAAATGG
>JAZNBV010000087.1:0-37447 GCA_045587205.1 Victivallaceae bacterium | reverse complement strand
GCATTGATCTTGTCCATATCGTTGCAGAGACCGTGCAGCTGAACAACGATGATCGCCTTGGTGCGCGGCGTGATGGCTGCTTCGATCTTGTCCGGATCCATAAGGAAGGTTTCCGGATCGATATCCACAAAAATCGGAATCGCATCGTGGTGCAGAATACACGTGGCGCTGGAACTCCAGCTGTAAGCGGTCACCAGCACGTGGTCGCCGGCGCCGATACCGCAGCCGACCAGACACATATGCAGCGCGGCGGTACCGGAGTTGGTGAACAGTGCATAGGTATTGCCGTTCCATTCGGCAAATTCCTTTTCAAATGCCAGATTCTGCGGTCCGCGTGCCTGATTGGGCTGATGCAATGCCTCCAGCACCAGTTTTTCATCAATTGCATCGATCGGGGGCCAGTTGACAACTTTGCTGACATCGACTGCGGGTTTACCTCCATAGATTGCGAGATTTTCTGACATTTTAACGCTCCTTGTTTGGATTTGAGTAAAGTTTGTTTGACTGTACACTGATTACTATAACCATTATTTGCTGCCTGGCAATAGCAAATAATAATAATTTTTTGCGAATAATAGTATTTTTTTGTCTTCCGGGAGTTGTATTTTTTTTTAACGGTGCTATTTATATAAAAACCAGGGATTTATTGACTATGCTTGAAGATGATGCTGTTTTTTTCAACAACCGTCCGGCAGATATAGAACTGCGGGTTCTGGATTTTTCCAATATCTATTCACAGCGTGAACACTGTGATAACAAACACGAACTCTTGTATGTGCTTGACGGGAAAGTGAAACTGCATTTATCGGGGAATCTGACTTTTTATGCCAATGCCGGAGATTTTCTGCTGGTACCTCAAGCAACACCGCACCGCGATGAATTTGCGCCTTTGAAGGGCCTGCGTATATTGATCATACAATTTCACTGGCAGGATGGGGAATATTTCCACAAAGTCAACAACCGCACTCTGACGGATTTGAGTTACGAAGTGCGCAGCGAAGTCAGGCGGCGGCTCGATTTTATGCGCACTCACTGGCTGAATACACCGGAAGGGCATTTGAATGCCTCCATCCAGCTGCACGCCATATTGATGCTTTTTTACTTTGACCTTATAAATCCGCCGGAACTGCCGCAGCTGAATATCACGCGCGATGAAGCAGTGCGCCGCGCCAAACATTTTATAAATCAGAATTTTGCCGATCAGGTCACGCTCAAGCAGACCGCCGGACATATCGGCATAAGTCCGGCATATCTCTCCAGAATGTTTCATTACGAATATGGAATAAGTTTCAATAAATATCTTAATTCTGTGCGCTTGGAAGCGGCACGGGAACTTTTGCTCAACAGCGCCTGTCAGACAGCGGAAGTTGCAGAGCGCTGCGGTTTTACTTCCAGCAGTTACTTTATAAAAGTATTCAGCCGCTATTATGGCGCAACTCCACAAGATTACACCCGGCAGACCCGGCGTATTGCCAGTGACGACTCCAAGCCGCTGCTGCCGGATAAAAAACGCGCCCGGAAGAGTTGAACTCAACCGGGCGCGGAAAAACTGTCAGTTTGCTGCAATTATTTTTTATCCAGCGAATCCAGATAATCGCTGAAATTCATCATTGCATACGCTGTAGCTATAGCGCAGTTGATCCAGCCGGAAAGCGTACCGCGTTCGTTATTTTCCCAATAGGTTATATAACGGCCGGTCTTCTGATCCTGCGCGCGGGTAATGGAGTCAGCCAGCGCTTTGGCTTTGGCAAGATCCAGCGGAGAGTTGCTCTTTTTGTGCATTGAAACATAGAAGTTCAGCAATGCCGCTGCACTGGCATCGATCGGTACATAGTATGTGTACTGTTCCAGCACGCAGGGGGTCAGCCACTGGGAACTGTGCGATCTGAAGATCGGATAGCGCGGCATCTGTTTATCCCAGACTACAAACTGGTCTTCGGCAAAGCGCAGCAGTGTACGGGCGGTTTCCAGATCTTTTTTGGAGCATTTTTTCTGCCGCAGCAGATACTGGGCAAATCTTGCCGCCATATGTTTGGTGTTGTTGTAGTAAGGCACGGTCGGCGCCTGATCTTCAAACTGACCTTCCCAGTTGAAAGCCGGCAGAACGGTCTTGCGGACGTAAGCGATAGCGCGACTGGCGGCTTCGCGGTATTTTTCTTCGCCCAATTCATCAGCCATCTCGGTCAGAAAATCGGCAATACCCACCGGCATACAGTAGTTCGGGGTAGTGCTGTTTCCGTTCTTGCTGTTTTTGCCCACCACCGGCTCGCCGTTTTTCTGGTAGATCTTGAGATACCAGCTGCCGTTGGGCTGCTGCAGTTTGTAATATGTTTCGGCGATCCGGCGGGCGGCTTCGCGGTACTTTTCAACTTTGATTTCGCGGTAAAGGCGCATATACGCAGCACCGACATTGCAGGGATAGATCATCATATTCTGACCTGCGTACTCATAGGCAGAACGTTCATTCCACATATAAGTCGGCGGCATATATTCCAACGGCGCGCCCGCCGGTTCGCTGATACTGATCAGGTAATCAGCAGCTTTAACGGCAATATCCAGCGCCGCATCGCGGTCTTTTTCGCTGAGTTTGGCGTAAGTGAGCATTCCGCCGATTACACTGCCGATGATCTTGCTGGGATAGCAATAAAGCTGATAACTGCGGGAAGGTTTGCCGGTTTTGCGCCAATCCTGAATATGCTGCTGATCAAAAATATGTTTCAATGCCCAGCGGGCGCTATCGTTGTAACTGCGGATCGCGGGGGGATAATTGCCGCTAAACGGTGCAGCACGGTAAAACTTGCGCACGCCGGAATTATCGACCACAACGCCTTTGTCGTCCAAAGCATCAACTGATACTGTTGTAAAGCCCACCGGAAGAGCATCCCACACTTCTGTAAGCGGCGCATCGGGTCGGTCGGCGGTAAAAGTGTGAACTTTGTTATTGGCATCGCACACTGTAAAGCGGTATTTCTTTACTCCGGAAAATGCTGTAAAATCGAAACTCGGCACATAGATGAATCTGCGGGCATAAATGTTCCAGAACGGTGCGCCGTTTTTTCCGAGTTTACCGGGGGCAACAGGATTCATTGCATCCTGACGTGCCATTTTTTCCAATTCTGCCGCCGGGGGCAGTTCCACTGATGCTGCGATTGTACTCATAGCAATCATACCTCCAAAAATAAATCCTTTTATCATATACCTGTTCCTTTATAAAAAATTTGAGAACTTTGAAAGTAATATATTGCTTCATTATATATTTACAACCTGCTGCCAAGCGTTTTTATTAAAAAAAACAAACCAATAATTACAAAAAACGAACTTTTTTTTCAAGTCATTTGTAAAAAACAGAGGCAGACCGTATATCCAGACACGATCTGCCCCGTTGAAAAGTTTTTACAAGTTTTTTTTACAATATCATACCGGCGATCCAGCCGGCGATCAGCAGCGGTATATTGAAATGCACAAAGGTCGGTATGGTGGAGTCATAAATATGATCGTGCTGACCATCGGCATTCAAACCGGCAGTGGGCCCCAGCACCGATTCAGATACCGGCGAACCGGCATCACCCAATGCTCCGGCTACGCCGACCACCGCCAGTGCAGCTTCCGGCGACATACCCAGTTTAATGCAGAGCGGCACATAAATTGCGGCAATCAGCGGCACGATGGAAAATGATGATCCGATACCCATTGTGATCAGAAGCCCCACAAAAAGCATCATAAATACCGCCAGCGCACGACTGTTGCCCAGCGGAGAATTGGCAATCAGATCGACCAGTGTACTCACGCCTCCGGTGGCTTTCATAACTTCAGCAAAACCGCTGGCAGCAATCATAACTATACCGATGCCGCCCATAAGATATACCCCCTGCACAAAAACATCCTGTGTATCGCGCAAGCTTATGACCCGGGCAACTACAAACACCAGCACTGCCGCCAGCGCCGCAAGAAAAAGTGAATCCAGGAACATCTGTGCGGCAAAACCCGCCACGATCGCCACTACACCGGCAATGATCTTTACCGGTTTGATCTCTATATTTGCCGGCGATGCCGTCACAGTCTTTGACGGATCATATTCGCGCGGCTTGCGGTAAGATATAAACACTGCAATCAACAGCCCCGCGAGCATACCCAGCGCCGGGATCGCCATTGCTTTTACCGTTACATCCGGCGAAACAAGCATCCCGTTGTTTTTCAGATTGCCCAGCAATATATCATTTATGTAAATACGCCCGAATCCGTAAGGAAAACACATATAGGGCGTGATCAATCCGAATGTAAGAATACACGCAATGGCACGGCGGTCGATCTTGAACTTTTCAAAAATCTGCAAAAGCGAAGGTATCAATATCGGAATAAAGGCAATGTGTGTAGGTATAAGATTCTGCGAAGACATCGATATAAGTGTAAGAATAAAAAGCAGTGCATACTTGAATCCGGTCACACTTTTATCAGTAACTGTCATATTTTTATTGATTTTTTTCAGAATCGTCTGCGCCAGCAGTTCCGTCAATCCCGACCGGGATATGACAATGGAAAAAGCACCCAGCATAGCGTAATTAAAGGCTATTTTCGCCCCGTTGCCCAGACCATTGCTGAACACTTCTATGGTTTTAGCCTCGCCGATACCGGAAATCATCCCGCCGGTAAGCGCAGCAATGATAATGGCAAAGACGATGTTGAGCCGCAATACTGCCAGCACCAGCAATATCACCACTGAAATAACTACCGGATTGGTCAAAAGATCACTCCACATAAAAAAATCCCTTCCCTTCTGTTTTACAGATAAATATTAAAAAAATTCAATTCTGCATCTTGGTTTTTCAACTGCGGGCGTGCACAAAAAGACGGCTCCCGGCATTGTCCGGCAATTCTTCCACTGCCGTAGCCTGCCATTTGAGTCTGGCTCCCGGCGGCGGGCTCTTTTTAAGCACTTCAAGTTCTTCAGCCGCCTGCTCCAGAGTTTTGTAAAAAATCCAGCGTCCGCGGTCGGCAATCAGGCGCCGTGCATCAGCGTAAATCGTGGGTATCACACCCACGGCACGGGCGGTAAGCAGATCAAATTTTTTCTGATAAACAACTTTATGCCCCATTTCACGGGTTCTGCCGTTGATCACTTCCAGATTTCTGAGTTCCAAGCCGACGGCGGCGCTTTCCACAAAAGCCGTCTTTTTGCCCACAGAATCAATGGCGCTTATCTGCCAGTCCGGGTATGCCATAGCCAGCACCAGCGATGGGAATCCCGCGCCGCAGCCAATGTCGCCCACCCGCAGTTTCTGCGTGGTCAGATCCGGAAACGCCACCCCCAGCATCAGCGAATCAGCCACGTGTTTGATCCAGAATCCTTCTTCAGAATCAATGCGCGTAAGATTCACCTGTTCGTTGGCGATGGTAAGAATCTGATAAAGCACTGAACACTTTTCGATCAGCAGATCAAAGTCCTTTACCTTGGCGCGTTTGGCAATATTGGCAAGTTTGGTTTTAGGGTCAAAAGCAATATTTCCCGACATACATCACCCCATTCTGTTCAAAAAAAGCACCAGCGCCCCCAGCAGAAACAAAGCTGTAACTCCGGCAAAAGCCGATGCCAGATAACGCCAGAAACGCTTTTCCGCCCCCAGTCGCAGAAAATCCCGCAGATAACAGGGTTTGGCGGCAATAACTATACCGACTGCACCCCAGACCCACGCCGGGATCGCGCCGGATATATACATAGCAAGTTTGTAATCAAAACTCATATCCAGAAAACTGTATGCACCCATTATCAGCAGACCGGCAAATGCACGCGCCACTACATTATCCAGATAAAGTACGCTCAAAACCAATGCCGCCAGTGCTATGTACCACAACCACGGCACCCAGCTGCGCCAGATGACCGCTTCCACTTGCGGAACACACCACGCCAGCGCCGCTGCCCCCAGTACGGCTCCGGCAAACTTATTGCGCAAAAACTTTTCGGCCTGTGCAAGATGCCCGGAATTGCAGCGGGCAATCAGCAGAGATAATACTCCGTAAACTGCCGCACCAAGAGCAAGCGCAGCCGGTATAAAATATTTTTCCATAAATAACACTTCCTTCTTTTGCTTATTAATTTAGCACCGATTATATTATCTTCAAACAAAATTGGCAATATTTCGCATTTTAGAGTGGATAAAATGCTTTTTAAGGTATAATTTAAGGTATTATGGAAAACAAAAATAAAATTTCTATCTGTCACGTCATCACCCGTATGATCGTCGGCGGCGCCCAGGAAAACACACTTTTCAGTTGTATCGGGCAGCTGCGCGCCGGTCACCGGGTGGTGTTGGTAACCGGCCCCTCCCCCGGACCGGAAGGGGAGCTTTTGAGCCGGATCTCGGTACCGGATCTGGAAGTGGTGACTTTTAAAGAACTGGTGCGTGAAATATCTTTCAAAGATGATACGCTGGCTTATTTCAAACTCAAAAAGTATTTCAAAGAACAGAAGTTTGATGTTGTACACACCCACGCGTCCAAAGCCGGTCTGATCGGCAGACTGGCGGCAAAAGCGGCAAAAATACCTTGTGTAGTACACACCGTGCACGGTCAGGCATTCCACGAATATGAAAAGCCGTGGAAAAATTTCATCTATAAACTTTCTGAACGCATTGCGGCTCTTTGCAGTGACCGTATTTATGCTGTGGCACAGGCAATGATCGACCAGTGTGTAAAAGCCCATATCGCCCCGGAAAAAAAATATAAAGTTGTTTACAGCGGTATGGATATGGAATCATTCCTCAATGCTGAACGCGAAGAAACTCTGCGCCGGGAACTTAATATACCTGAAGATGCTCCGGTCATCGGAACTCTGGCACGGCTGTTTGAACTCAAAGGATATGATGATGTATTCAAGGCTTTTCCGCTGCTTTTGCAAGATATACCGCAGGCGCATTTACTGATTGTTGGCAACGGAATATTGCGCGAATCGCTGGAAGCGGAGGCGCGCAACAGCGGTTTTTCCGATCGGGTGCATTTTGCCGGACTGGTTTCTCCGGATCAGGTGCCGCGCTACCTTATGCAGATGGATATACTCTGGCACCTTTCATTGCGCGAAGGCCTGCCGCGCTCGGTTGTTCAAGCTCTGGCGTGCGGCAAAGCCGCCTGTGGATACGCGCTGGACGGCACTCCGGAAGTGATCCTCAACGGAGAAACCGGATGCTGTGTGCCGGCGCGGGAATATGAAACGATCGCCAGAAAATCGGCAGAACTTTTACAAGACCGCGCAATGTTGCTGAAAATGGGACAGAACGGCAGAGAATTGGTCAAGACCCGCTTTGACAAAGAGCGAATGGCGCTTATCCTGCTGGATGAATATTATGATATACTTGAAAGAAAGCGTTTGAATCAAGATGTTTGCTGACTTTGAACGCATTGCTTCCGTACTGGAAAATCTGCCGGAAAAACGCCTGGCGATCGCTTTTTCCGGCGGGGTGGATTCCGTAACCCTCGCCCGGGCTTCTGAAATCGTACTGGGCAAAGAAAATGTGCTTTTACTTTTTGCCGACAGTGTTTTTTCGCCCGCAGCAGAACGCGCTTTTGCTCTGGAATGGGCTATGGCACGCAAACTGCGGTGCATTGCTGTGCCGTTTGAACCGCTGCAAGATCCCGTCATTGCCGGCAATGGTGCTGACCGCTGTTACCATTGCAAAAAAGCGATGCTTGCACTTTTAATGGCAAAAGCTGCCGAAAAAGGCTTCACGGTTTTAACTGACGGCGAAAATCTTGACGACGCCGGCGATTACCGCCCCGGCAGAAAGGCCGCTGACGAGTTGAATATACGCCATATTTTTCTGGAAGCCCAACTCAACAAGGCTATGATCCGCGACCTGGCTCACGACTTTGCGCTGCCCAATTCGCAGGCTCCGGCTTCGGCGTGTCTTGCTTCGCGCATACCCTGCAATACGGCAATAACGGCTCCGGCTCTGAAAATGGTCGATTCAGCCGAACAGCTGCTCCTGGAACACGGTTTTGCCGGTGCCCGGGTGCGTTTTTACAATGATCTGGCTAAAATAGAAGTAACTCCGGAAGAACTGGAAAAGTTGTGGAAAATGCGCAGTTCGGTCACTGAAGCAATAAAGGCTCTTGGGTTCAAAAGCGTCTCAATCGATCTTGACGGCTATCGTCGCGGCGCAGTAAACGGTGCAGAAAAGGCAGAACAATGAATAAGATATTTTTGAAGAAATCGCGCGAAAAATCGCTTTTAAAACGCCATCCCTGGGTCTATTCCGGAGCGATTGCCCGGGTCGAAGGCAATTGTGCCAACGGAGAAACAGTGGCAATCTATTCCGCAGATAATCAATACCTTGCCTGCGGAGCCATTTCGCCAGCCAGCCAGTTGGCCTGCCGGGTGTGGTCGTTTGAAGAAAATGCCGTTATCGATCAGGATTTTTTTGACAGACGCCTGCGCGATGCGGAATCTCTGCGCCGGACAATGCAAATACCGCAGCGGACTACCGCGTGGCGGCTCTGCGCTTCAGAAGCTGACGGCTTGCCGGGAGTGACCATAGATGTATATAACGATTACGCTGCAGTGCAGTTGACCAGCGCCGGCGCCGAATACAATAAAGATCTTATAATCAATGCCTTGAAAAAACTCAACAACTTTCGCGGCATTTATGAACGCAGCGATGTGCAGGTGCGTAAATATGAAAAACTCGATCAGCGCACCGGATTGCTTTACGGCGAAATGCCGCCGGAACTGCTGGAAATATGCGAAGACGGCCGGAAACTCTATGTCGATATAAAAAACGGTCACAAAACCGGTTTTTACTGTGATCAGCGCGAAAGCCGCTCGCTGGTACAGAAATTTTCCGGCGGCCGGAAGGTGCTGAATTTATTCAGTTACACCGGCGGATTCGGTGTGGCAGCGGCACTGGGCGGAGCTGAATATGTGATCAATGTTGACAGTTCCGCGCCAGCACTGGCTATGGCTGAAAAAAACTTTGAATTGAATAATATCAGTTGCAGCAGGTGGGAAAATATTGAAGCGGACTGTTTTTCATTTTTGCGCAAATGCCGGGGCGAAAAACGCAAATTCGATCTGATCGTATTGGATCCGCCGAAACTGGTGGATTCTATGAAAAATATGACTAAAGGCTGCCGCGCATACAAAGATGCGATGCTTCAGGCATTTCATCTGCTGGAACCCGGCGGGATACTCTTTACTTTTTCGTGCTCGGGACTTGTAACGCGCGAACTTTTCGGCAAGATAGTCTGCGATGCGGCGTGCGATGCAAATTGTACGGCAAAAACCGTTGCGGATATGGGTCAGGGGTCTGATCACCCCGTACCGGCGGAGTTTCCTGAAGCTCGATATCTAAAAGGTTTGATGATCATAAAAAATTAAATCCGGGGGGATAAGTCTTATGCTGGCACAAACATTTTCAGCCACCGTTATCGGTATAGATGCCTACATTGTGGAGGTGGAAGTCAATGCCACTGCCCGCGGCGAAATGGATATGGTTTCCATTGTAGGACTTGCCGATCAGGCGATCCGTGAAAGCCGTGACCGGGTGCGTTCAGCAATGCTGGCAGCAGGGCTGCCGCCGCCGAAAGGTTCCACGGTGGTCAATCTTGCTCCGGGCGATCTGCGCAAAGAAGGGGCCGGTTTTGACCTTGCCATAGCTCTGGGGATGCTTGCCGCCACCGGACAGATACCGCGCGATGAACTCGCTAAATGTATGATTATAGGCGAACTGGCGCTGGACGGAACTGTCCGCCCGGTACGAGGTGCATTGCCCATAGCAGCAATGGCGGCAAATAATCAAAATATACAATCGATGCTGGTTCCGCGTGCCAATGCTGAAGAAAGCGCTCTGGTTACGCAGGGCAAATTGAATGTCTATCCCATTGAAAATCTGATGGAAGCGTGCAACTTTTTCCGCGGCAGCAGAGTTCCGGCAAAAGCCAGTGATCTGCAGGATTATCTGGCACAGCACAATAACGCTTATATGCCCGATTTTGCCGAAGTCAAAGGTCAGCTTGCCGCCCGCCGCGCTATGGAAACAGCCGCAGCCGGTGGGCATAACAGCCTGATGATCGGTCCGCCCGGTACCGGAAAAAGTATGATCGCCAAGCGTCTGGCTGGAATCCTTCCGCCAATGACTCTTTCTGAAACGCTGGAAACCAGCCGCATCCACAGCGTATTGGGGATGCTTTCGGACGGTGAACCGCTGCTTAATGCGCGTCCGTTCCGCGCTCCACACCACACGGTAAGCGATGTGGCGCTTATCGGAGGCGGCAAAAATCCCCGACCGGGCGAAATAAGTCTGGCACACAATGGAGTGCTCTTCCTCGATGAATTGCCGGAGTTCAAGCGCAATGTGCTGGAAGTGCTGCGGCAGCCGTTGGAAAATGGCGATATAGTTGTATCGCGTGCCAGCGGCAACTGTACATTTCCGGCGCGTTTTATGCTGGTTGCGGCAATGAATCCCTGCCCCTGCGGCCGGGGATCAGTAGAACTGGGATGCCGATGCAAAATCGAAGAAAAAAAGCGTTATCAGAAAAAGATCTCCGGACCGCTGCTTGACCGTATTGATCTGCATATACCGGTATTGAATCTTACTGAAGAAGAACTTTTGAGCGCACCCACCGGGGAATCCAGTGCGGTAATCCGCGAGCGGGTGATCAGAGCACGGCAGATCCAGCAGGAACGCTTTGCCAATGCTCCCGGACGCATATATTGCAACGCCCAGATGGGACCGCGCGAACTGGATATGTTCTGCCGCATCACACCTGACTCTATGCTGCTTCTGCGGCAGGCAATAAGCAAGTTTCATTTGAGTCCGCGCGCTCACGACCGCATCCTGAAAGTGGCGCGCACGATTGCCGACCTTGCCGGGGCAGCAAGTATCGCGCCTGAACATCTGCTCGAAGCAATAACCTACCGCACCATTGACCGGGAAGAATGGGCGTTATAAAACACCTGACAGTCAGCGGCAGTGCCCCCGCAGAACCACGATCTTAATGGAGAAAGTGAAGCGTGCCGGATCAGCCGGATACAGCATAACTGCATTATAATACACATAAAAATCCGGCAAGTACCAAGATTCAGCATCCGGCACTGCTGAAAAATCTTTTTATGATTTGACAAAGATATATTTTACTGTATTTTATATGATGCAAAAACTCAAATAAGGAAATATAAATATGCTTAACAGAGCGCTCTTGATTTTACTTTTGACAACAGCAACTGTCTTTTCTGCTTCCGCCGCCCCGGTTCCGGACAAGGCAAAGATTAGCACTTTGCCGCTGGATAACCAAATCGCATTGGCGACGCGCCCCGAGCAGAGTATGCGCCATACCCGCCGGCTCGCGTTCAAAAAACGCTTTGCCCAAGCCCGTAAAGATAAAATAAAAATCCTGATGCTGGGCGACTCCATCACTCACCAGTGGGAAGGCAAACACGCACAGGAACTGAATAAAAAGTATATGCAGCCCTATACGGTACTTAATCTGGGATGCAGTTATGACCGTACTGAAAATACGCTCTGGATCATTGAAAAAAGCGGGATATTGGATATTGTGCAGCCCGGCCTCATCACCCTTCACATCGGTACCAACAACTGTTATTATGACTACCGCGCCACCACACAGGGTATCAAAAAAATCCTTACTCTGCTGCGAAACCGTTACCCCAAAGCTGTAATACTCCTGCACGCCATCTTTCCCCGCGGAGCAGACAAAAATGATAAATTCCGGCAAGTCAACGAAAAAGTCAATGCCGAAATCGTCAAGTTTTGCGACAATAAAAATATCATCTGGTTTGACCTGCGACAGAAGTTCCTGACCCCGGAAGGCATACTTGAACGCAGCATAATGGCAGATTTGCTCCACCCGCGCACTGTAAAAGGCAATACCATCTGGGGCGAAGCATTGAAGCCTTACTTTGAAAAATACTCTAAATAAATCAGAAGCGACATCCCGTACCTTGCAAAAACTCTATAAACACCTTATAGAGTGCACATTAAGGTATAATTTGATTATATTTATTATTCATAATACCGGTTCCATCTATAACTTACCGTACCATTGACCGCGAAGAATGGGCGTTATAAAACACCTGACAGTCAGCGGCAGTGCACCCGCAGAACCACGATCTTGGTGGGGTGATTGAAGGGGGCCGGATCAGCAGGATACGGCATTGAGTTCTGACCGGACTTGTAAGTAAACTCTTCCGGAACGGGGATTGTGGACTCTATTTCAACAAACTTGTCACTGCACAAAGTTTCAAGCTGGCGCATAAACTCTGCGCCGGAGAGATAGAGCGAATTGTTTACTGCAATCAATATACCGTTATCCGCCACCAGCGGCCGGACTTTGTTGATCACGCCCAGCGGGTTGTTTGCCAGATCGACCACACCGCGCGGCGATGATGAAAAAAACGGCGGATCAAGTATCACGCAATCAAATTTGGCTTTTTCCCGGCGCAATGCACTGCTGACTGCAAAAAAGTCACCTGCCCTGAAATTTTTGCGGGTAAAAGCAAAACCGTTCAACGATGCTGTACGGTATGCTGTGTGCATAAATTTTCCGGATACATCGCTCTGCAGAACAAACTCTGCAGCGCCAGCCGCTGCCGCTGCACCGAGACTGCCGGTGTAGGCAAAGGTATTCAGAACACGTTTAGCACGCATATTTTCCAGGAGGTATTTACGCAAAAAAGCTGTATCACAGTAAAAGCTGTTGTCGTGATTCATCTGCAGATCAAGTGCGTATTTTACATTATGTTCCACAATAAATGAATCGCATTTTTCTCCGGCAAGCAATACTCCGTTGCGCAGTGCCGGATCATCGGAATTACGGCGCTTGAGCAGTACGGCTTGCAGAAAATCCAGTCTGCTGCAAAGATAATCTGATAATTCTCTGCGTTCAGTATCACCTGTACTGTAATCGTGGATAACAGCAGTATGCCCGAAGAGATCGATCACCAGATCCTTATCGCCTTCAGTAAAACCGTTGAACAATCTGCCCGCCGCGTGATGCGGAGAACTGTTCAAAAGATTTGCCCGCCGCGCCAGTGCGGCTTCAAGCAAACCGCTTGTAAAATCACTTTGCATATAAATCGCAGCCTTTCCGTAACATTTGTTAATATAACCCGCAAATATAATAAAAGCAATTTAATCGCTATTTTACAGTGCGGATTTGACAATGTTTCAATTGCAGTGTATATTTACCGCTGATAAAGTGTAAGTCATTAGAATAAAATGAAGTAAGTATATGAAAAAATTTATTTTCAGCGCCCTGCTGGTTCTGGCGGCAACCTTTTCTTCTCCCGGAAACAACCTGATCAAAAACAGCTCTTTCGATTCTGAAAATCTCTATGAGGATATGAGTTTTTATGCCAACCGCGGCAAATTCAAAGTCGAAGTCTTCACCGAAGACCGCACCTGGAACAAATGTGCCCGTATGGAAATAGCTCAATACAAAGTAATGGATGGCGCCAACCATTATCAGGGTGCGTTCCGCTTCGGGCGCAACGGCAAAATGTCAGGTTTTCAGGTGGAACCTGATACAGTCTATGATTTTGCGTTTGACATCAAAGGTTCGCTGTCTGTAAGTTTGATGGTCTATTTTTCGGATAAGCCGATGAATACCAGATATCCCGGCAAAGCCATCCGCGTAACCCCCAGAACCGCTGCCGGTAATGAAAAAGAGTGGACGCGCGTCAAAGGTTCTTTCAAAACCGCCGCCAACAGCAAATTCGCCATTCTGGCTGTACAGTGCTGGGGCAATGGCAAACAGCAGGCAAAAATCTCTCCCATCGGCGGCTATTTTATGCTGGACAATGTAACAGTCAGCAAAAGGAAACAGCTGCTCGACAGCAATGCTCCGGCAGCGGCAGTCGAGGCAGTTAAACCCCGTACCGCATTGACTGTACCGTTTGAAAAAACTTTGAAATTCAACTGCAAAAACCCGTCGTACAAACCGATCGATGTCCCAGTAAGAGTAACCGGAAATCAAGACGCTGTAACCATTGCTGTTGAACTGCCGCCGGCGGATAAATCGATCGTTCCGGCAACGGAAAACGGCAACTATCCGGGCAGCAGAGATGATGCGCTGGATGTTTTCTTTGCTCCGGTAAAAAATGATCGCCCCTATTCACAGTTTGCCATCGGCTCCGGCGGCGGCAGATTCCACAGTACCGGGGTGTTCCAGAAAAACTTTGACCAGTGGGCGGGCAAAGCGGAACTCAAAGACGGCAAACGCCTGCTTTCGGTAACAGTCCCGTGGAAAATGCTGGGATTTGACCGCAAACCGGAGGCAGGAAGCGTGCTGCCGATGAATATCGGGATCAGACTCAATCGTCAGAGTTACTCTTTTTCTCCGGTCAAAGTGGGATTCAACGATGTAACGCACTTCGGAAATATCATTTTCGGCTCCATCGATGACTACAAAAAACAAGTGACCGCATCGATCAGCGCTGACCGGTTGGAAAAATTCAGCAAAGAGATCAAAGCCTTCCGGAGCAATAAAGAAAATGATCCCGGCAAAGTCATTGCCTGTTTCCAGACGCTGCAGAATAAAATGGACTTTGCGGCAATGGGCAAAACCCCTTATTTAGTTGCAAACCTTCCGCTTGCCGGCAGTTTATCTGCTCCGCTGGAAATTTCTGCTGAACAAATCATCAAAAAACCGATCAAACTGCAGGGAGCACGCAACGAAAAACTCCATCTGCCGCTGGCGATAGTCAACCGCACTGACCAAGCCGCGGCGTACCGGATAATCGTTCACGCTGACAATTCCCAACTCTATAAACCTGAAGTTTACGGTTTGAGCAATAACTTTCCGGCAGAAAATATCATCTGCCGCGAAATCCTGCCGGTAAAGGATTCGGATTCAGACAAGCCGGAAATCATCTATGACCCGATGCCGAAAATGAACGAAGCGCAGACCATTACTCTGCCTGCCCGCAGCACCGGCGCAATATGGCTGGAGTTTGACTGCAATAATGTTCCGGAAGGCTCCTACAACGGCTTTATACGCATCATACCTTTGAGTGAACCGGCAAAGTTCTTCTCCAAAACCAAAGCGCAGACCGCCATAAAAGATTATCCCCTGACGGTAACAGTTCTGCCGATAACCCTGCCCCCGCCCATTGATCTGGCAATGTTTCAGCGCCCGGTCAATCAGGATTACTTTAACAAATCCTGCGAAATCGGTAATCCCAGACTGATGTTGAGCGGATATACATTCCGTTTTCAATACGACAATCAGGGCAATATTGTAAACAGTCAGGCTCCGCTGGCGGATGCCGCCATAGCCCAAATCAAAGAGTGTTTCAAGAATGGCCCCTCGTGGGTCAGAACACGGGTTATAATCGGATACAGTTTTTATGACACATTCAAGAAAAACTTTATGCCCAAAAATATCAAACCCTTTACGCCGGAATGGGAAAAGTGCTGGGCAAATCACGTAAAAGCCATAATGGATATCTGCCGTAAGCACAATCTGGATAAAGAACAGCTTTACGCCGAACTGGTCGATGAACCCAAAAAGGAATTTTTCAATGAATATCTTGCCGCCGCCAAAATCGCCAGCAAAACCGAACCCGCGCTGCGGCTTATGATCACCTGGGGAGCTGCCGGAAGATTCGGTATCGGCAGCAAAATGGCGGCGGAGTTCAGCCCTTATATGAATGAACAGATGTACTGGTGGGGGTTGCGGAAAAGTCCGGACTTTATGAATCAGCGAGACGAATTCCTCAAACAGCCCGGCACCACCAGCGCACTCTACGAATGCAGCACCGGTATGCGCGAAAATCTGTACACCTATTTCCGTATGCACCCGTGGCGTACCCGGTGCGGCGGATTCGATGCTATGGGGTTCTATTGCTGGAGCAACAATATGTTCAACGCTTACAGCGGCAGGGATTGGCGGTGCGCGCAGTATGGCGGCATAACTTACAATGCCAACGGCAAATGCATACCGTCGGTGCGGATGTATGCATTGATCGCCGGTTCTACGGATATGCGCTATTACGATGCATTGAAGGCGCTGAAAAACCGCCCGGATGCACAGAAATTCCTCAAAGAAGCCACCGGAAAAATTATGCGGCAATCGCACAACCCGGAACTGGCTGACTGGTTCCGCAGCGAAGCAGTCAGGATACTGTTGAAAAAATAAGGATGCAAAATTATGAAACAGAATGGTAAAGTCCTTGAAGTATTGAAAAAATTCGAGTCGTACGGTATTCCCTCCATCGACTGCATTGTTATGCATCACGGAAAATGTGTGTTCCGCTATCAATCGGGTTTTTCTGATGTTGAACGCACCAGCCCCGTTGACGGAACCGAACGCTACAATATTTATTCCTGCAGCAAGCCGGTCACCTGCACTGCGGCAATGCAATTGGTGGAAAAAGATATCATCCGCCTGGACGATGCAGTATATGAATATCTGCCGGAATTCAAAGATATGAAAAAATCGTGCAACGGCACTCTTGAACCTGTCAGAAATACAATGACCATCCGGCACCTTTTTACAATGACTGCCGGACTTTCTTATGATTTTTACAGTGAAAATATCCGGCGCGGTCAGGCAGAAACCAACGGCACACTTTCCACGCGCGAAGCTATGAAGTATATTGCCTGCGACCCACTGCTTTTTGAACCCGGCGAGTTCTTCCGTTACAGTTTGTGCCACGATGTTCTGGCGGCAGTAGTGGAAGTGGCTTCCGGCAAAAGATTCGGCGAATATGTCAAAGAAAACATATTTGATGTGCTGGGTATGAACAATTCAACCTTTCTGCTGCCGGATGATGAATTGCCGCAGATCGCCGCACAGTACCGTTATAATGCAGAAGAAAAAAAGTACGACTTCTGCGGGTCGGCAATTTCATACAAACTCGGCAGCAACTATGAAAGCGGCGGTGCCGGGATGGTTTCCACGCTGAATGATTACATAAAATTCCTGGAAAACCTGCGCGCCGGGGAAAAACTGCTCAAACGCAGCACTGTTGACCGGATGACGGTTCCGCAGATCAGCAGAAATGCCGAATCAACTTTTATCCTTGAAAATTACAGTTACGGACTGGGAATGCGCTGTCCCGCGCCCGGACGCAGCGGCAGAGATTACGGCTGGGGCGGCGCTGCCGGATCATTTCTGGCTGTGCTTCCCGATTGCGATGCAACCATATTTTACGCCCAGCACGTGCTTTCTTCACCAATCCAAAAAATGCGTTACGATCTGCCGGAGGCAGTGTACAGTGATCTTGAAGCGTAAAAAAATATAAAAAAAACGGTTTGAAATTTGCTAATTCAGAAAAAACGGTTATATTATTACTCCAAGTTTGAATGATTATACAATTTTTTACATAAAGGAATTTAATTATGGCACATAAAAAAGGTCAGTCCAGCAGCCGTAACGGCCGCGACAGCAATCCGCAGTATCTGGGTGTTAAAAAGTACGGTGGCGAAACCGTTCTCGCCGGCAATATCATTGTCCGTCAGTGCGGCACCAAGTTCCATCCCGGCAAAAATGTCGGCTGCGGCCGTGATTTCACGCTCTTTGCTCTTTGTGACGGCGTTGTGGAATTCCGCAAATCCGCCCGCACTGTCAGCGTGATTCCGGTGGAAGCGTAAGACTTGCTTTTCAGCAGGGAACAGATTTTTCAAGCCCGTACTCTATAGTGAGCACGGGCTTTCTGTTTATCAGGCAAAACAGAAGCCGGCAATCGGTTTTCTGACTTATCAACGGGGTTTATTTATGTTTGTAGATCGGGTAAAAATTTCAGTTAAAGGCGGCAGAGGCGGCAATGGCTGTGTAAGTTTTCACCGCGAAAAATTCGTGCCGCGCGGCGGTCCGGACGGCGGCAACGGCGGCAATGGCGGCAGTGTGGTACTTAAAGCCGATGTCAATGAGCAGAGTCTGATCGATTTGAGCTACAACCGGCATTACGATGCTGCCAACGGCCCCAATGGCAAAGGCAAAAATATGTACGGCAGAAATGCCGACAATGTGGTGGTTAAAGTTCCGGTGGGGACAGTTGTTAACGATGCCGAAACCGGTGAATTTCTCGGTGATCTGGATACTGCCGGTATGGAACTGGTAGTTGCCGCCGGCGGTAAAGGCGGCAAAGGCAACGCAGCGTTTGCCACCAGCGGCAACCGCGCTCCGCGAATCGCCGAAGAAGGTACTGAAGGCGAAGAAAAACTGCTTTTGCTGGAACTTAAAACCATTGCCGATGCCGGATTGGTCGGGTACCCCAATGCGGGTAAATCGACACTGCTGCGGGCGCTTTCGGCAGCAAAACCCAAGGTAGCACCTTATCCTTTTACCACATTGCATCCGATGGTGGGTGTGGTGGAGTACGAAGATTTCAGCCGTCTGACCGTAGCGGACATACCCGGATTGATCGACGGAGCGCACCGCAATGTAGGTTTGGGGCATCATTTTCTGCGCCACATCGAGCGAACTCATCTTTTGATATATGTAATTGATATGGCGGGTATTGACGGTCGTACCCCCTGGGATGATTTCCGGCATCTGCAGAATGAGCTTGAACTTTATATGAAAGGCTTGAGCAAACGCCCGGCATTGATTGCTGCCAATAAAATGGATTTGCCCGAAAGTGCGGAAAATCTGGCGCTTCTGCAAGATGAATTGGCTGCTGAACCTATTGAAATCATACCCATTTCTGCAGATAAATGCGATATAGGGGAACTCAAGGCGCTGCTGCGCCGCAAAGTTGGCGAACTCAAGGCTTCATCACCCTTCTTTGTAGGTGCCAAACATACCGGTGGAGTCGATCTGGTGAGCCTGGACGAAATTGAAGATGATGAGTTGGATATTACGGCTGTTCCTGAAGATACAACTGACCCCAACGGGGATTTTTAAGTTATGAACAAAAATGAACTGCTGAAAAATCTGGAAAAACTCAATATGCGTCCCGGACGCGGCTTGGGGCAGAATTTTCTGCTGGACAACAATCTGCTGGAATTCATTGCCCGCAGTGCCAAAATAACTCCCGGCGAAACAGTTCTGGAAGTCGGTCCCGGGTTCGGTGCTTTGACAGAAAAACTGCTTGCCTGCGGGGCGGAACTCTACGCAGTGGAGTTTGACCACCGGGTCTGCGAGTTTTTGCGCGCCAATCACACCGAAAGCAATTTTCATCTGCACGAAGGCGACGGCTGCCGGGTGGATTATGCTGAATTGCTGGGTTCTGACACCCCGTTCCGTGCCATAGCCAATCTGCCGTACGCCGTAAGCAGTGTGTTGATTGCCCGTTTCCTTGAGTTGGAAAATCCGCCGAAGCAGATGATCTTTATGCTCCAGAAAGAGATGGGCGAACGCCTTGCCGCCCAACCGGGCAAAGGCAGTTACGGTGCCTTGTCCGTGCGGGTCCAGCAGCTCTATGATGTAAAAATACTGCGTATTGTACCGCCGGAAGTCTTTTACCCGGCACCGGCGGTGGATTCAGCACTGGTGGAATTCAATTTAAAGAGTTCCATCCCCACGCCGGAAGATCGTAAAATACTGGAAAAAGTGGTAAAACTTGCCTTTCTCAACCGCCGCAAGCAATTGGGTAAAGTTCTTAAACAGAATTATACCGAAGAAGCCATCCGTGCAGCGCTGGCAACTGTCGGACACCCGTGGGAGATCCGCCCTGAACGGTTGAGCGTTGAAGAGTTTGAACAACTTGCAAAATTACTCAATCCGCGCTGAAAAACCTGCTTGATGTTGACAAAAACACTCCTTGGACAACCACCGTTATTCAAGGAGATTTTTTATGCAGATACAATTTTTGAATGCCCCCGAATTTGTTATTGACTCCCAGGGTACGCTCCAACGTTCCGGCTGTTGGCTGATCAGCGCAGATGATTCTGCTGAAGATATCAGCGAATTGGCTCTGGAGTGGGCTGGCAACGTCGGCGATGCCTGGAAAAAACCCAATGCAGACGGCTCCGGTTTTACTCCGGATGATATGATGCGAATCGATTCGATCCGTTGTCAGGCGCTTGACAGCCGCAATTGCAAGATAACCTTTACAGCCGTACCTGTCACACCGCCGGATTGGGGAGAAAATTCCGACAGCAATCAGTCGTCATCCGGCACAGAAAGCGACAGTTCAGCATCAGCCATCCTGCCGCCAACGCTGCTGCCCGGCAGTTACAAATTTGAACGGCGCAAAGATTTGAGCGAATATCATACCGGCAAATTCATTGCCCATCAATCCTATTTTCCTGATGCCCTGCCCGCGGTGGGCGACATTATTGAGTGGGCAAATGAAAATTGCCGCTGCGAATCGGTCAATTCCGAGTATCAGAAAGATGACAACTTCATCTTTACAGTTACGGCGGTAAATGTTGCAGTCCAACAGGAAGGCTTGATCAGTATGACGCTTTCGGCAGATAACATTGCCCGCAAAACCGGCAAATGGCTGATCACTCCGGAAGCCGTCGAAAAATTTCTTGCCGACAATGCGCTGCACCGGCAGGCGGCGTGGGCAGGAGAAAATTACTACATAAGTAATGTCCAGACCGAACCTGCGGATTCAGCAAACCGTATCCGCGTAACGTTGCAGGCGCGGCAAAGCTCGCTTAAGATGCTTGAAAATCTGCGCAACGATGAAATAACGTCCATTGTAATGAGCCAGCCGCAAACCCTCTCGGTCTGGAAAAGCCGCTGGCAGGCAGGTGCTGAAGATCAGGAATTGTTCAACTCGATGCTGGGCAGCAGTGCCGCTGAATGGACCGGCGATGAACGCGCCATTGTCTGCAAGATAAGTCCCAAACGGATATCCGACTGCGAATTTGAGTATCAGCTGGAAGCGCGCCACCCTGAAGATATCAGTACAGTAAGCAGCAAAAACAACGATGATGATCTGCCGGATCGCAGAGAATACTACACACGCGTCGGCGAAATGCGTTTTTCGCCCCTGCAGTGCGGATACACCTGGCGCAGCAACGGTGTTTATACAGCGCTGAACAACTGGATACATCAGCGTTTGTGTCCTTTGAGTGTAGTTCAGCAGCTGCCGCAGAACTGGATCAATCAACCGGTGAAACTGCTGGAAATCGTGGAAGTAAGTTTCCTCTCCGGAACCTCCAGAGATAATATCAAAGATATTTGTTCCTGGTTCAACAGTCAGCGTGTCGAAAATACAACTCTTGCCGGAATAAGCGGATGTTTTCTGCGCTATGACCTTGATGTGGATGATATGCTTGACAGCCGCAACCGCCAATGGACAAGAATAACCAGAGTTTACCGTAAATCTCCCGACGGTTTCAGCTGGAACAGCAATTACTGGATTTGAGCAGTAAAGGATGTACATTATGTTGAAAAAAAATTCACCTGTATATAACAAATCAGTCGTAATCGGCGGCGAATGGCTGGTTGCAGAAAACAACTCTGCCGGCAGTGTCATAAATATGATTCCGGAATTTCCGATGAGCGAAAGCTATCGCGGTCAATTCCACATTATCAATAACGGAGATAATACAATATCTGTATGCGATACATCTTTTACGGATGACCCACAGGAGCATACTGAAAGTGAAGCAGGTACTGTCAAGCTGCGCTGGCACAAAGTTATCCGCCATACAGAGGAACTCTATTACGCTATGCCACGCTGGAAAACTGCCCGGATCCCGGCTTTGCAAAACCGTTCCGTAGATTCATCCGCCTGGCTTATATTAAAAATGACCCGCACCGACAGTCAGGGGACTGTGAGTTTCAGTGATGATTACCTCGGCAGTGTAAATCTGAATTTCCAGTGGCAATTTTCCACAACATTGCCGCACGACAGCAAAACGCAGGATTTTCTGATCATCGGCGCTGTAAATCTGGATGAAAATGGCGATATTTATGAAGTAATCCAGCAGCAATCCGGTGCCGGTACACTCTGGATACCGTTGGAAAAATCGCCTTGCGAAAGCTCAAGTTCAATAATCATCAGCGACAGTATATTAAGTGAAAGCAGAATCAGCGAAAGCAAGATCAGCGAAAGCAAGATCAGTGACAGCAAGATCAGTGATTCCAACGATGAATATATACCTATGGAAGCAAATCTGGTTTTCACACAGACGGAAACGACTTCTTACGGCTCTTTTTCTGAATACACCCTTTTGCTTAACGGTACATTTCTTGCCAGGGCAGACGGCAGCATCAGCAGCTACAACATTCTTATGCAGGGACAGGAAACCAGCACAGACAACTATGGGGAAACATCCGGCAATCAGATATCCTGTTATCTCTCGCTCTATCGCAATACCCAGCGCAACTGCTGGGATATAAACCTTAACTACGGTGATCCGCTCTGGTGGAGCTATCTCTCCTCGACAAGTACTCCTGTTTACAATTTTCCTGACCTGACACAATATCCGCTTATTCCCGGCGGAAAAATCCAGGTGGAACACTATGTGGGTGATGATATCTCCGAGATTGAACGCATATTTGAAATAACCTTTGCTCCTCTTGTATAAATTATGCAGAATTGTAAAGTCGATATTGTCATACCTTTGAGCTGTGAAAGCTGCAGCAGCAACCTTGAACTGCGTATGGCGCTGCGTTCCATTGAGCGCTATGCCGGTAATCACGGCAATATCTATATTGTCAGCGATCAACCGCCAAACTGGCTGCAGAACACGGTGATTCTGCCGGTAAGCGACAAGCACAAACATAACAAAGATGCCAATATTATTGACAAAATTCTGGCCGCAGCCCGGCTGGAAAGTTTAACCGGAAAATTCATTTTCTGGAGCGACGACCAGCTGGCGCTGAAGCCTTTCAACACCTGCGATATGCTCCCGGCATACAACAATCGCAGCCGTGAAAAGTTCCGGGGGAAAAATGTCTGGCACCGCCGGATGCGCCGGACATTTGATTTTCTATCCGCCCACGGCAGATATCCAGTTTGGAACTGGGACAGTCACCTGCCGCAGATTATGGATAAAGAACATTTCAAAAACATTATGGAAAATATTGACTATGCAGCCGAACCGGGATATTGCGTAAACACGCTCTATTTCGGTTGGCTCAATACCCCTCCGCAACTGCCGCAGCAGGCGGTAAAAGCCACCGTGGAGCAGGAACTCTTTCTGCCGGAACTGCCGCAAAGAAAAATCTTTCTCGGGTACAATGATGCCGCCTGCCGCGGTAATCTGCCCCGGCTGCTGAAAAAGCATTTTTCTGTACGCAGTAAGTTTGAATCCAATGATATCAAGTGATTTTTGCAGATTTTTTCTGCTGTTATTTGCAATATTGCATTTACAATGTATATTTACGGTTTACAAGGAACCGTTATATAAAATATCTGATTGGAGTTTTGAAATTTATGTTTGAGAGTTTATCCAATACCGCCTCTGATGCCGAACCTCCGTCGTGCGGTATGCTCCAGCTGCAGTCATCTCCAACGGGTCAAAGCTGCTGACCATATATGTTGCTGTCTGCAGTGTGATCCGGCATACCACACTTGAGCGTTGTGCAGTTTTTTTATCAAAATAAGCCCGTAAGCAACAATCAAGAAAGCAGATACAGTTTTTATGTTCAGAAGTTATAAATTTTCCGATGACCGCATCATTGAATGTCAGGAAGCTGAAATCGGTCCGATCCAGCTTTATACCAATCCCACAGATGAAGAACGCCATTTTCTGGTGGAAGATTGCCGGATTGATGAGCATACCTTATATTCAGCATTGGATGAAGATGAAATATCGCGCCTGGAATATGAAGCAAACCATATTGCTGTAATTATGAAACAGCCGCGCAGATACAACCGCGACAGTAAACTGATTTTCCGGGTGGCATCTGCCGGGGTTTTTCTGTTCCGCGATAAAATCATTATTGTTCAGGCAGACTCTGTACCGCTTTTTGAATATGGCAAGATGCCTTTGCGCGGCAACAGTATATCCGGCGTTCTGCTGCGTTTGATTTACCACTCCACACGGCATTTTCTGGAAAATTTGCGAATCATACGTTCCATTTCCGACAGCTTTGAAAATAAAATGGAACACTCGCTTACCAACAAAGCGCTGACAGGAATATTTTCTCTGCTGAAAGGGTTGACTTATTATGAAAGCGCAACCGCCGACAATCTGCTTCTGCTGCTGAAGTTGAAAACAGATGCACGAAAAATCGGTTTTACCGAAACAGAAATCGATTTTATTGAAGATATCACTATCGAAAATAAACAATGTGCCAATTTAAGCAAGATCTATTCCGGCATTCTCAACAGTATGTCAGAATCCCGCGTATCCATTGTCAACAACAACATCGCCAATGTTATGAAATATCTTACGGTAATAAATCTGGTTTTTATGCCGATAAATGTAATCACCGGTATTGGCGGAATGTCAGAATTCACAATGATGACCAGCGGAATATGGTGGCCGTATGCGTATAGCGGATTTCTGCTGGCGGCGGTGCTGATAGGATATATAACTTTTCTGACGATCAAACGAATCGGCAACAATACGCGCAAATGAAAAATAACGGAGGAATAAAATATGCCTTCTTTAAATAAAAAAAATTTTCAGCACACAGATTATCTGCAGGATACTTATATCAGAAAAAAACGTGCCATAAAATCATTCAATACCTGCACATTGATACTGCTGGCGGTGATCCTGATTTCATTGCTGATCTGCTTTGAAAAACCTTATAATCTTGAATCCCCTGCTGTTTACGGTCCGGCATTGTGCTTTTTGAATCTGCTGGCGTGGCCGATTGTTTTTCTGCCGGGAATGATAAGCCGTGTTGCCGGATGCCATAACAGTAAGATTATGTTTTATCTGTTGGAAACAAATCCTGCCCTCACACTGGCTATACTGGCATTACTGCTGTTGGGAATAATCTGGCTGCTGTTCAGAAGATACGGTATAAAATGGCTGGGCGCCAACGGATTGAATATTGCAGGCCATTTTGTTATAATTTTTGCCTGTTGGGGAATATTGCAATTATTGATCTGTGCAGTGATTTTTCTGCAGGATACCAACACATTGGTACCCTTCCATAAAGATCATTCTGCAGTGGTGGAGTTGCAAAAAAAACAATGAACAGTAAAAGTACATACACCATTGGCGCGCTGCTGGAGAAGATGGTTGGAGCTTTCAACTCCGTAAATATGGAACAATCTGAAGCCGAGGCAGTTGCCATAATTGCTGAATTGCTGGAGTGTTCGCGCGGCACGGTATTGTTTGACCGGCACAAAACCGTTTCAGGTGCAATTGCTGATGAAGCAGAAAAGATAACTTGCAGACGCCTGCAGAATGAGCCGTGGCAATATATTTTTCACCGCGCATATTTCCGCGATCTGGAACTTTATGTGGATAAAAATGTGCTTATTCCACGCCCGGAAACCGAACTGCTGGTTGACTGGGTGCTTGAGCATCTCCCGCAGCACGGCAGCGTGCTGGATCTGGGTACCGGCTCCGGCGCAATAGCCGTTTCCATTGCCGCAGAACGGCGCGATTCACAAGTCACTGCCTGCGATATAAGTACAACTGCACTGGAAATCGCCCGCCGCAACAGCCGCGGTGCCAATGCAGAAAATATTGAGTTTGTATCAAGCGATCTTTTTTCCGCATTGCCGGAACGCAAATTTGATATTATTGCCGCCAATCTGCCGTATGTTACAGAAAAAGAATACACCGCTTTGTCGCCGGAAGTAAAGAATTTTGAGCCCAAACTTGCCCTCACCGGCGGCGATGACGGCCTTGATCTGATCAGAAAAGCCATTGCCGCAGCGCCGGATCATTTGACAACGCACGGCACTGTGATCCTGGAAATGTCAGACTGGCAGACAACGGTTGCCGCAGAAATTTTTGCTGATGCAATGTGCTGGTGCGCCATAGAAATAATCCGCGATTACACCGGGCGCAACCGCTTTGTTGCCGCCCGGAAACGCGATGAACAGCGCTGAATTATTTTTCAGAGCCAGCTGCCTTCGTAGTTGAACGTGTTCTGCTCCGGTTCGTTCCACCTTGCCTGCGTAAGATCGTAAAAGTCCGAAGTACCTGCCACGTGCGGTATGCTGAAAACTGATTTGGCATACACTCTTGTCAATCCCAGACGCTTATCCTGACGGATAGAAAATTTATTGGCGCGGTTGTCTTCAATCTCCCCTTCAGCCAACAGCGATGCGCGGGTGGTGAGCAGAGCAGGTCTGCCGTAACGGTAAACTTCCATTTCCAGCACAGAATGACTGCGCAGCGCTTCTATTGAATCTTTTTCAAGTTCCAGAGCCGCCTGCACCCGGTCGGCACCGAGTTCGGCAAGTTCAGCAACTGCCAGAGAGTTTGCCGCCGGCAGCGGGTAAGAGGTGGTTATAACAATATCTTCGTAATCTTTAAGCAGCTCCAATTCAAACAGGCTTGCTGCCCGGAAACGGCGGATACCGCCGGCATAGGCGCGTTCAATGGCGCGTTTGAGCGCATCAAGTTTGCTTTCGCTGCAGTAATCCGGCAAAACCGCCTCATCAGTGGCATTGTTTATATCCAGAATACTGACCGCTTTCCACGCGTTGGGATTTCCTGCCGAAGCGCCGTGAGGACGCATTGCCACCGTTTCGCGCATCCGCTTGTTTTCAACCGGAAAAACCGTCTGCGAACGGTAATATTCAAAAAATTTCATCAAACCTTCCGCCCCCGGCTTACGGATCCCCAGCGTATTGAGTTTTGCAACTGCTTCATCAAAGCCGCGGCGGACTTTTTTCAGAACGCTTGCAGGAATAAACAAATTTCCGGCATCGGAAGCAATATTGACCTGATTCACATTGAACTCAAACTCATCAACGCCAGAAGCAAATGCAGCGGCAATCGTCCTGTCGCTGATCGGATGTTTGCCGGCAATCTGCCACTCTTCATTGTACTGCCAGTTGAACGCCTGATCAAGATTGGTCACTGACACACAAAGCGAATCACGGTTTAACGTTATATCAAGATTGAGTTTTTCGCGGATTTTAACGGCATCCAGCACTGCGGTATCGACCTGATGCGACACCCCGGTTTTGTAGAGCAAACCATTGATCGCCACCGGTTTATCACAGGGTATATAAACCACATCGCCCGGCCGGGCAACTGATACGATTTTGCGGTCTATAAAAAGTTTTGTCAAGGTAAAAGCACTGCCTTCATCACCGCTTAAAGGCTGCACGCGCAAGCGGTCACCGATATGCAGGCGCTGGCGTAATTCTGCATTAAAGCCGCTTTTGCCCACAGCAACGACCTTTCCCAGCAGAGTGCCTGAAGCTCCGAGTGCATCGTGCCGCACCAGAGTTTTCATTGATTTCTCGCTGAAAAATCCGTTACTCCATCTTCTTCCGCAAGTTGCGGAAAGTATCTGACGGGCTTCACCGATGATTTCCGGTGTGATATTTTCTGCATCCAGCACTTTGCGGTAGGCTTTTACAGCGTTATAAACATAATCCGGCTGTTTGAGTCTGCCCTCTATCTTCAGCGACGAAACACCCAGTTTGCGGAACTCCGGAATCATTTCCAGCGTGGCAAGGTCGGCTGTGGAAAAGAAAAATCCGTTTCCTTCGCGCGAAAAAAATCTTCTCCGGCAGGGCTGTTTGCACTTGCCGCGGTTGCCGCTGGCTCCGCCGAGATAACTGCTGAAGAGACACGACCCTGAAAGCGAACAGCACAACGCTCCGTGGCAGAAGATCTCCAGCTCCATATCAGTTGTTTTACGCAAAGCAGAAAGTTCCTCAAAAGTCATCTGCCGTTCCAGAATCACCCGCTTGACGCCCATTGCTTCAGCAATACGCACCCCCGCAGAGTTGTGCAACCCCATCTGGGTGGAGGCGTGGATAGTCAGCGAGGGGAAAAACTCCCGCAGCATACGCAATACCCCCAGATCCTGAACAATCACCGCATCCGGATTCATATCTGCAATTTCGGCAACATATTCAGCCAGTTCAGGCAGTTCCTGCTCTTTGACCAGAGTGTTGAGCGTTATGTAAACTCTGCAGTGCATTTTATGCGCATAGGTTATTGCCTGACGCATATTTTCAACAGTAAAATTTTCACCCCGCTCGCGGGCATTGAAACGCGGCAGACCGGCATACACTGCATCAGCCCCGGCTGAAAATGCCGCAATCAGTGATTCCGGAGAACCGGCGGGGGCAAGCAATTCTATATTTGACATAGGTTGTGACCTGATATTTTAAGTTTTTTTAATTTTTTTTATCATTTTCTCTATAATATATTTCCATTTTGCACTTTTGGTATTAATTTAATAATGTTTTCGGTAAAAAAAATATAAAATTGGTGATTTCTGATCGTGAAAACAGAACTTTTTATTGCACTGCGCTATTTGAAACCCCGCCGCAGCGCTGTTTCGGTCATAACGCTTATTTCGGTTATCGGTGTAATGCTGGGCGTGGCAGTGATGATCGTGGTACTGGCGGTAATGACCGGTTTTACGGATATAATGAAAGATAAACTTATCCAGACCCAGGCGCATCTGCACGTTTCCGGCCGCTACTATCCAATTATGGATGTAAATTATGTGCAGAAAAAACTGCAGGAAGCCGGTGCCTTGCACACTGCTCCGGTAATCAGTCAGGTGGCTATGCTGCAGAAAAACTCCAGTTTCACGCCCAAACTGATTCTGGGCGTAAAAGCTGAAGATGTCAGCAAGGTTATGGATATAAAAAGTGCTCTGCGCCCCGGCGGAAGATTCGATCTTGCCCCCGGCGAGGCGGTGCTGGGATCCCGTCTGGCAATGATGTACGGCATTATGCCCGGCGACCGGATAATTCTGCACAGCTCCACCAAACTGGCGGAAATGATCAAAGTCAAACCCGAAGGCGGCATAGAACTGCAATCGTCCGGCAAAGTTATTCTGCCGACCGAACTCAAAGTCACCGGGCTGGTCAGTTTCGGCAAATATGATTTTGACCGCGATGTGATTTTTATGAATATTGACGATGCAGCAGAATTATTCAATATGCCCTGGGGCAGCGCCACGACCGTTTACGGTTGGGTCAAAAATCCGTTCGATCTTGATTCCGAACTCAACCGTTCGCGTTCAATTCTTTCTGAATCCACATTCCGGATCGAATCCTGGCAGAGCCGCAATGCCCAGCTGCTGGGGGTATTGGCAGTGGAAAAAAATATGATGTTCTTTCTGCTGATCTTCATTGTGCTGGTGGCGGCGTTCAGTATTGCCAACACGCTGATAACATCGGTCTATCAGAAGACCCGCGAAATAGGCATATTGAAAGCCGTCGGCACCCGGCCGCGGCAAATTATGAATATCTTCCTGCTGCAGGGGTTGCTGGTGGGGGTTATCGGCAGCACAGCGGGTATCATACTGGGAATAACGGTGATTGTGCTGCGTATGCACATACTGCAGCTGGTTTCAAAAATAACCGGGCAGCAGTTGTTTCCGCCTGAAATGTATTACTTTAATGAACTGCCGGCACATATCGTTCCGGCTGATGTGATAATTGTGGCATTGTCAGCAATAATTCTCTGCACCGCCGGGGCTGTCGTGCCGGCTCTGCGGGCAGCAAAACTTGACCCGGCGCGGGCTTTGAGGTATGAATAATGAGTTCAAGTGAACATCTCATCCGGTTGGAAAATATCTGCAAAGGCTATCAACTTTCCGGCAGCTGCCGACTGGAAGTCCTGCATAATATCTCCGGAAAAATTCCCCGCAATGCCTTGACCGTGCTGCTGGGAGCTTCAGGTTCCGGTAAGACAACTCTGCTCAATTTGATCGGAGCATTGGAAAAACCCGATTCAGGTACGCTTTTTTTTGATGATATAAATTATTCAGAAATAATGCGCAGCAATTCAGCAGCGGCAGGATTCCGCAACAGCAAAATAGGTTTTATTTTTCAGAATTACCAACTGCTGCCGGAATTTACCATTCTGGAAAATGTGCTTATTCCTGCTAAACTGGCAGCCCAACCGGCGCGTCAGGCGCGTGACCGCGCCCGGGAACTGTTAAGCGAACTCGGTCTTGCCGAACGTATGGATCACCGGGCGGGCGAACTCTCCGGCGGCGAACAGCAGCGTGCCGCAGTGGCGCGCGCGCTCATCAATGACCCGGAACTGATCCTTGCCGATGAACCGACCGGCAATCTGGATTCGGCAACCGGGGAAAAACTCCTGGAACTCTTCGGCAAACTGACGGCGGATCACACTATTATTATGATAACTCACAATGAAGCATTGACCGCGTACGCCGATGGGGTTATGTATCTCTCTGACGGGGTGCTTACTCAACGCACTGCGGAGGTTTTATGAAGATAATTCTGGCATTTGACTCATTTAAAAACTGCCTTTCCAGCCCGGAAATATGCTCCATATTATCTGCAAGCATCCTGGAACTGCGTCCGGATTGGCAAATCGTGCAGCTGCCGCTCGGCGATGGTGGTGAAGGTACGGCGCGCGCCATAACCGGTGCTCTTGACGGATCTATGCAGAAGTGTGTGGTACACGATCCGTTGTTCCGTACCATTGAAGCTGATTTCGGACTGCTGCCGGATAATACTGCGGTATTGGAAATGGCTTCAGCCAGCGGCATAGAACTTATTACCAGCTCCGAACGCGACCCCCTGCGCACCACCACTTACGGCACCGGAGAAATGCTCAAATATCTGGCAGAAAAAAAGAATGTCCGCTCGTTTATTATCGGCATCGGCGGCAGCGCTACGGTCGATTGCGGGATCGGGCTTCTGCAGGCGCTGGGGGTGGAATTTTTTGATGACAACGATCAGCTGCTGCCGATTCCGGCAAATGCATACGATATAGCAAAAATCCGCCGGATCAATGCGGAAAATATCTCTGATGCAATCAAAAAGAGCAAGATTTGCATTGCTTCCGACGTAACCAATCCGTTGTGCGGGGAAAATGGCGCCGCGCGGGTTTTCGCTCCCCAGAAAGGTGCTGACGGCGACGCGGTTGAATTCCTGGAAAACAACCTGAAAAATTTTGGTATGCTCTCTGTAAAGAGTGGTATTGCCGACAATATAACCTCTCCGGGTGACGGTGCTGCCGGCGGTCTGGGTTTTGCTCTGCGCAACTATCTGCACGCTGAAACAACTTCCGGAGCGGAACTGGTGCTGAATATTCTTGAATTTGACAAGCACCTGGATGATGCCGACTGGGTGATAACCGGCGAAGGCTGTTCGGATTTTCAGACCTGCCACGGCAAATTATGCAGTATTGCAGCCAATCGCGCGCACCGGAAAAATGTACCGGTAATACTGCTTTCCGGGGCATTGGGTGAACACGCGGAAGAGTTGAATAACAGTTTTGAAGCAGTTCTGGCACTTACTCAAAAGCCCTGTACGCTGGATGAAGCATTGAGTGCCACGCAAGCCAACCTTGAAAGAATGGGCAGAGCTTTAGCCAATATGCTCGGAAAGTGACTTTGAATGATGAACGGGACTCTTTACATAGTAAGCACCCCTATCGGGAATCTGGAAGATATAACTTTACGCGCGTTGCGTGTACTCAAGGAAGCTGACCTGATTGCGGCGGAAGACACCCGCCACAGCCGTGGTCTGCTGACACACTTTGATATTCACACACCATTGACCAGCTACCACGCGTTCAACGAACGCGGCAAATGTCAGAGTCTGCTTGACCGGGTTGCCGCCGGAGAAAATGTGGCTCTGGTTACCGATGCCGGAACCCCGGCGCTCGCCGATCCCGGATTCTTTATCGTACGCGAGGCGGTCAATGCCGGAATCAGGGTCGAAGTTATCCCCGGTGTATCAGCATTGACCTTTGCAGCGGCGGCAACAGGTTTGCCGGTGGATAAATTTGCGTTTTACGCATTTCCGCCGGTCAAATCCGGCAGACGCGGTAAATTCTTTGAAACTCTGGCAGCAGAAGATAAAACGGTCTTTTTCTATGAATCACCGTTCCGGATTACCGGAGCACTGGAATATCTTGAGCAATATTGCGGAACTGCCCGTCAGGCGGCAATCGTGCGCGAAGCCACCAAACTGCACGAAGAAATATTGCGCGGCACTGTCGGCGAATTATTGCAGATTTCCCGTCAGCGCGGCAGCTGGAAAGGCGAATTTGTTATCGGTGTAGCGCCGGAAAAATATTCGTTTGAACCGGAAGAAGAGTAAATTCCAGAATTCAGCGGTTATTTTTATCTTCAACCGGCACAGTCGGCGGTATATTCATATATTTGAGCGTGCGTTCAGCGATTGCCTTCCACGCCGGTGCCACTACCGTACCGCCATAGATCGACCCTTTGGGGGCGTCAAAGGTCATAACCAGCACAAATGCCGGTTTTTCTGCCGGAACGAATCCGGCAAAACTGGCAAAATATTTTCCCGAAGCGTATCCTTTACCCGGTACAAATTTACGCGCTGTGCCGGTCTTGCCTGCCACCCGGTAACCGGGAATGGCAGCGCGGGTGGCGGTACCGCCTTTTTCGGTAACAGTTACCATCATATTAACGATTTTTTCTCCGGTATCGGGCTTGGAAAATATCTGTACAGCCGGTTCGGGTGCGATCTTTTTCACTTCGCCGGTTTCTGTATTTTCCACCCGGTCAAGCAAGCGGAGCTTCGGCAATCTGCCGCGGTTGGCAAGCGCACAGTAAGCACGCAGCATCTGCACCGGGGTAACTGATACACCATAACCGATGCAGAAACGGGTGATCGACAAACCGTCCCATTTGCCGGGTATTCTCAAAACGCCATCCCGTTCGGGCCGGAGTTTTATGCCGCTTTTACCGCCCAGACCGAATTTCCGCAAAGTGCGGTACAGCCGCATTTTCCCCATCAGCAATGCAATCTTGGCAGTACCGATATTGCTGGATTTGCGGATAACGCCGGTTACATCCTGAATACCGTAATTATGAGTATCGGTCAACTGCTTGCCGCCGTAAAACCAGATGCCTTTTTCGCAATCAATCTTTGAATCAGCGTTGATGACCCCGTAATCCAGCGCGCCGGAAACGGTCAAAGGTTTCATAATCGATCCCGGTTCAAAAAGATCACCGATCAAGCGGTTGCGGTAAGCTGAAGGATCATCCTCGGAACGGTTATTGGGATTAAAGGTCGGGCGCTGTGCCATTGCCAGAATATTGCCCTGCGGATCAGCCATAATGGCATAAACCGCCTGCGGCTGCCACTTTTCCACAGCTTTATCAAGTTCTTCTTCCAATATGGTCTGGATCGGTTCAGATAAAGTCAGATAAATATTCTGCCCATCGTGTCCGGGTTTTTCCTCCAGCGGCTTATCGCCCAAACGGCGTCCGTCGCGGCTGCGTTCGTACACTGTCTTGCCGCTGTCAGATTTAAGCAGAGTGTCATAGATCTTTTCCACGCCGCTTTCGGCAACTATTTTATCCTCCAGCACCGCCGTATAACCCAACACATTGGAAAAAAGTTTGTTTTTGGGGTAATAACGGATAAAGCTGTTGTGAAAATGCACATCACGCGCCAACTTATGTTCTTTAAGTATTTTCTGCAGTTTGCGCGCCTGCCCCAACGGAATATTTCTGGCAATTCGTGCATATTGCCGCGGAATCGCTTTCACGGTACCGTCCGGCTGCTTTTCGTACCGCTGTTTGCCGGATACTTTGTCGTAAACTTCCTGAAAATCCAGTTTGAGCGTTCTGGAAAGTATCCCGGCAAGTTTGGAATCGTACTTGCTCTTGATATTGCAAGGCGTAATTGATATATCCTGACAGGGCATATTGCCGATCAGCAGATTGCCGTGGACATCAAATATTTCGCCGCGGGTTCCTTTGAGCGTCCGGCTGGTAACATATTTTGCACGCGCCTCTCTGTAATAATGCTGATGCTCCTTTACCTGTACCCAGTAAAGTCTGCCGATGAGGCAGCAAAAAAACAGCACCAGCCCACAAGCCTGCCACCGGATACGGTTCCGCATCATATCATTACGGCTGTGCATAGAATATCAGCCCCCCCTTCAACGTAAAAAATCAGGGTATTTGATTCATCGCCAGAGCATCGCCGGCAAACTGATTATCTGCGCTGCGGTATTTACTGCGCTTGACTGCAATATGACACACCTGCCGGGCATCTGCAGCCCGGAACTGCATATTGTACCTGGCAATGCGGCTTTTGACATTGTACCAGTTTGACAGCTGGTCACGCGCAACTTTAAGTGCCTGTATATCGCGGTCCAGTTCGCCTATTTCCTGTTTGGCCCGGTTATCCGCTCTCTGGAGCTCACTTATCTTGCGGTTGAGGTCAATGCGGTAATTGGCAACCCCGAAAAGTACCGACACAACAACCAGCAGATAAAGCAGAATGCCAAATTTAAGCTTCCACGATTTCTGTTCTTTGCCGCGCCGCCGCACCGGACGGGCGACTGCTGCACTGCGTCTCTGCACTCTCATTTTTCAGTTTCTCCTCTGATCTTGACCGTCAACACTTTTTTCAATATTTATTATTACCGCCACCGGGTGCGGTCAGCTATTCTCAATTTTGCCGATGCTGCGCGCCGGTTGGCAGCAAGTTCATCTGCCCCGGCAGTTATCACGCCCCGTACCGGCAGCTCAAATTTAGCGTGATTATTGCACACGCACACCGGCAGTCCCGGCGGACAGATGCAATTCTGTGCAGCATCGCGCAGAAAATTTTTCACGATTCTGTCTTCCAGCGAGTGAAACGAAATCACCGCCAGTCTGCCTCCGGAGCGCAACATATTCTGCGCAGCACCAAGCGCTGTTTCCAACTGTCGCAATTCGCCGTTGACTTCAATACGCAGCGCCTGAAAAACCAAAGTCGGGCTTGGCAGCTGTCCCGGGCGTTTTTTACGCAGCACCCGGTCGCAAACCGCCGTCAGATCATCAGTGCAAGCCAACGGCTTGACTTCACGCGCCTGCACTATGGCCCGGGCAAGCTGCCGGCTCTCACGCAATTCGCCGAATTCATAAAAAATCCGTGCAAGTTCTTCCTCGCTGTAAAAGTTGACCACCCGGCTGGCGGTCAGCTTCTGACTGCGGTCCATACGCATATCCAGCGGCCCGTTGCTGCGGAACGAAAATCCACGCTCCGGATCATCTATCTGCGGACTCGAAACCCCGATATCCAACAATATGGCATCCACACTATCCCAACCGTGCGCAATTGCCAATTCTTCCAGTTGTGCAAACTCGCCGTGCACTGCTGTAAAGCGGCTGCCGAACTTTGCCAGATGCTTTTGCGCACGTTCCAACGCCGCCGGATCACGATCAATGCCCAGCACTTCCAGTTCCGGATTTTTTTCCAACATCAATCCGGTATGCCCGCCATTACCCAGAGTGCCGTCAATCATCCGTTTGAGCGGAGCAACTGCGCTCAAATGCTCAATCACTTCGCGGGCAAGCACCGGTATATGCACCCATTCTCCGGCGGTATCGCTCATTGTCACTCTCCCTTTCCTATCACCCTGGAAAGCAGAGCACTCAAACCGTCGCTGTCATTTTCATTGAGTTTCTGAACCTCATCCAGAAACACCCCGGCATCACCGATCTCCACCGGCTGCCAGTTCTGCGGAGCGCAAAGTTTAATGTGCGTTATTGCTCCGATCATCAGGATCTGTCCATCCACGTCAATACTCCGGAGCATCTCTCTTTCCAGCTTGATGCGTCCCTGTTTATCGGGCCTGATATCGCGAACCACCCGCCCGATCTGGGCAAGAGCCGCCTGCGCTGCCGGGTTGGCAAGCGCACTTGAGCGCGCGCGTATAAGAAATTCACGGAACATAGCATACGGAAACAGCAAAAGGTCCTTATCCCTGCCCGGAAAAAGTACCAGATGCGGTTCCCCGTCGCCGCTGCGCCACGAACTCGGCAGAGTCACGCGGGACTGCGGATCGAGCGTATGCGAAAAATCTCCGCAAAAAAACAGTTCTTCAGTTTCCACAATAAAACGCGCTCCTGAACGCCTCCAAATTAAACCTATTTACTCCTACACATACCTATTTTACCCTATTTTTCCCATTTTGCAAATAAAAAAGTGATTTTTTTTGAAAAAAAGTTTTAAATTCCCCTCTTTCCGGATTTGCATATTTTGCCGGTGCTGACTATATTACCCAACAGAAAGCAGGTCAATCTCGGAACAAGTTATGCATTGGGACCGCGAGGTCTTATAGTAAGTAGTCCGCTGAGACGAATAACACCTGCTTTCTTTTTTTTAGAAAGCAAACAAACCTTTGAGGTGGTTTTATGGAAGATTTCCGCATTATTCCGGTCGGCGCACTCGCTGTGAACTGTTATGTTATATTTGAAGAATCCTCCGGGCTGCTGCTGATAATTGACCCGGGCGATGATGCAGATCTGATCATCAGTGCCGCCGAAAACTTTCCTTACAAACGCGTGTGCATCCTGCTGACCCACGCTCACGTTGACCATATTGGAGCAGTGCCGGAAGTAAAAAAGGCACTCAACGCGGAGTTTGTCTATCTGGCAAGCGGCGATGAAGAGCTTTATAAAAGCCCGGAAAATCACATTCTGCCCTATCTGCCGCCGGTAGCGAATCTGCCGGAAACGACCGCCGAATGGAACTTTCCGGAAATAAAATTGCTGCTCACCCCGGGGCATTCCCGCGGCGGAAGCTGTTTTTATTTTCCGGGGCGCAAGATCCTGATTTCCGGAGATACGCTTTTTGCCGGCTCCGTAGGCAGAACCGATCTTCCCGGCGGCTCTTTTGCCACACTGGAAAAAAGCATCCGTCAGGAACTGCTGACCCTGCCGGAAGATACCGTTGTCTATCCCGGTCACGGTCCCAGAACAACTATCGGCAACGAAAAACTTTCCAACCCCTATTTAACCTGAAAAGGGCGTTTTTATGAAAAAATTCTGTTCTGCATTACTGATTTTTGCAGGGTTATCATATCTCTGCGGGGCCGATTTGGATTTGCAGCAAGCAGCTGTGGTAAAACCTCTCAATAACGGAGAACGCAAGAGTTACCGCGATGGCGCCGGCAGAACCGTCGGCACCAGCCAGCGCTCCGGCAACCGCATTATCCACCGTTCAAGTTCCGGCAAACTCACCGGAACCACGACCCAATCCGGCAACCGGACGGTTTTCCGTGATGCAGCGGGGCGTCAGACCGGTTCGGCGCAAACGGCAGGCAACCGGACGGTTTTCCGCGATGCAGCAGGGCGGCAGACCGGTTCAGCGCAAACGGTAGGCAACCGGACGGTTTTCCGCGATGCCCGGGGCAGGATCACCGGGACCACGACCCAATCCGGCAAGCGGAACAGTTCCGGCAACTGAATATGGCGTCAGCCGATGTAATTGCGAAATCCGCAGAAATAAACCGCAGACAGCCATTATTTCAAGGCACAGCAGTATAAAATAATGAAAGTTTTTTAAAAACACACTTGCAAAATCCGGAGTGCGGTGTATATTAAATGAGCGTTCGGGATATAGCGCAGCTTGGTTTAGCGCGTTTGTCTGGGGGACAAAAGGTCGCGAGTTCGAATCTCGCTATCCCGACCATTTGCAGTAGTAAAGACTTTTGAGACAGGTCCAATGCGACCTCTT
>JAZNBV010000086.1:0-9365 GCA_045587205.1 Victivallaceae bacterium | reverse complement strand
ATCAAGATGGGCGATTGAGGTCTTTTTCAAGGAAATCAAGCAGACTTTGCAATTGGCTGACTTTATGGGAACCAGCGAAAATGCCGTAAAATGGCAAATATGGACGGCTTTGTTGACATATCTGTTGTTAAGATTTATTGCCTGGAAGCATCAGTGGAAGCATTCTTTTCACAGGTTATTCACGCTTATCAGAGCCATATTGTGGAACTTTCTAAATCTGGAAGCCGTGCTGAAGGCATGTGAAAAAGTGAAAAGCAAATCAAACAAACCGCCACCGCCGATACCCAAACAAATGGAATTTTATTTTTGAATACATTTGAACTCAAAAACAAGGATTTGACAAAATAGGGTAGCTTTTTTCAAGAAATACCAAGCTCAAACTATGTCCCAAAACACCATTTTTAAGAAATTATGGGATTTCTGTGACTGTTAAAGGTAATATACCGTAATATGAAAGCAAATACAAATGTTTTTCAGCGGCAAAGAGAGATTTTCCGGCAGAAAAAGCAGTTTTCAGCAGGTTTAAAGGTTGCAAAATAATGGTTTTGGCTGTATCTTTTCTGCTGTGATATTATGCAGTTGAATTTAAGGAATGATTTGATGGCACTGCTGGAAGTAGAAAATCTGAAAGTCGATTACCCGCTGCGCGGCGCGTGGTGGAGTCCGCGCAAGTATCTGCACGCCGTGGATGACGTATCTTTTACCGTGGACAGCGGCGAAACTGTCGGGCTGGTCGGCGAAAGCGGCTGCGGAAAAAGTTCCATAGCCAAGGCGCTGGTCAGACTGGAAAAACCTTCCGGCGGCACTGTAAAGATCGATAACAGAGATATAGCGCAGCTGGATGGCAAAGCGCTGCGCAAGGCCAGGAAAGATTTCCAGATGGTGTTTCAGGATCCCTACGGCTCGCTGAATCCGCGTTTGAGCATCCGGAGTGCACTGGAGGAAGTTCTGAAACTGCACAGCAGCCTCAATAAAGCTGAACGGCTGGAGAAAATGCAGAATCTTATGCAGATGGTTGGACTGGATCCTGATACACTGTTGCGATATCCGCACCAGTTTTCCGGCGGTCAGCGACAGCGTATCGGTATAGCCCGCGCACTGGCAAGCGAACCTAAACTGCTGATTGCCGATGAACCGGTTTCCGCGCTGGATGTGAGTGTTCAGGCTTCGATCATAAATCTGCTGCGCGAATTGCAGAAAACAACCAATACAGCATTGCTTTTTATAGCTCACGATCTGGCGGTGGTCGAACATATCAGCGACCGGATATTGGTAATGTATCTGGGGCGGATCGTGGAATCGGCTCCGGCGGCGGAACTCTGCCGGAATCCGCGTCACCCCTACACCGCAGCACTGCTTTCGGCGGTGCCGACTTTGAATGGCGTTAAAAAAAGGCGGATCAAACTTACCGGCGACGTACCCAGTCCGCTGGCACCTCCGCCGGGATGTGCGTTCCACCCCCGGTGTCCTTTTGCACAGGAAAAGTGCCGCCGCTGCCGCCCGGAATTGCGCGAAATTGCCCCCGGACACCATTCGGCGTGTTTTCTTGCGGAGGAAATGCAGGAATTTTCTTGCGAAAGTGCTTAATAAAGTGTATATTTATAGAGATATTTTTCAATCTTTTAACCTTATGAGGTGATAATTATGAATATTCAGTGGGACAAACTTGGTTTTGAATTTATGCCGACCCGTTCCAACGTGCGTGCAAGTTTCAAAGACGGCAAGTGGAGCGAACTCAAACTGCACGACAACTACAACATTACTATGTCGGTTGCCGCCAACTGTATGCACTACGGTCAGGCGATCTTTGAAGGTATGAAGGCTTTCCGGATGAAGGACGGCAGAATCGGGGTGTTCCGCCCGCAGATGAACGCCAGACGCTTCAATAACAGCGCCGAACGCATCCTTATGGAAACTCTGCCCGAAGAGATGTTTCTGGAAGCAATCAGAATGGTCATCAAAGATAATGCTGATTACATTCCGCCGTACGGTACAGACGGTTCGCTCTACATCCGTCCGGTGATGTTCGGTACATCGCCGCAGATCGGTGTTTCTCCCAGTTTTGAATATGAATTTGTGATGATGGTTATGCCTGCCGGGCCTTACTACAAAGGTGGAATCAAGCCGGTGGATGCGCTGATTTTTGATGAACTCGACCGCGCGGCACCGCACGGTACCGGCAACATCAAGTGCGCCGGTAACTATGCGGCAAGTCTTTACTCCAGCAAGATGGCGAAAAAAGCCGGCTGCCCGGTGGCGCTCTTCCTGGATCCTGCCGAACACGAATATATCGATGAATTCGGTACCAGCAACTTCTTTGCCATCACCAAAGACGGTAAATATGTCACTCCTGAATCAGCCTCGGTGCTGCCCAGCGTGACCAATGACTCGCTGCTGCAGTTGGCAAAAGATATGGGTATTCCTACGGAACGCCGCCGCATCCACAAGTCGGAACTGGCGGATTTTGCCGAAGTCGGTGCCTGCGGTACTGCGGTGGTCATCACCCCGGTGCAGCATATCTACTACAAGGATCAGGTCTATACCTACGGCGACAATATCGGTGAAGTGAGCAGCAAACTTTATTATGGTTTGAAAGCTATCCAGTATGGCGAAGCCGAAGATAAACACAACTGGATGTTTATTGTTGACTGAAAAACGGTTCGAGGCTGAAAAATGAAGATTTTCCGCACTCCGGAAGAGCTGCAGAGTTACGCATTGACCTGCAAGCGTTCCGGCAAGCGTATTGCATTGGTTCCGACAATGGGATTTCTCCACGCCGGTCACGCATCGCTTATCGATATAGCGCGCGAACGCGGCGACGAAGTCATTGTATCGATCTTTGTAAATCCCACGCAGTTTGCGCCCAATGAAGATTTGGATAAATATCCGCGCGATTTTGAAAACGATTGCAAACTCTGCACCGAACACGGAGCCACGGCGGTCTTTGCGCCGGAACCCGGCAGTATGTATGCCGGTGACCGTTCGATCTGGGTGGATGAAACGACCCTTTCCAAGGTGTTGTGCGGCAAAAGCCGTCCCATCCATTTCCGCGGTGTGCTGACTGTGGTGGCAAAACTGTTTAATCTGGCACTGCCGGATGTGGCGGTGTTCGGCAAAAAAGATGCCCAGCAGGCGATCATTATCAAACGGATGGTACGCGACCTTAATTTCCCGGTGGAAATTGTGCTGGGCGATTTGATACGCGATACGGACAATGTGGCAATGAGTTCACGCAACCGTTATCTTTCTGAAGATGAGAGAATCCGCGCAAGGAGCATCAGCCAATCGGTTTTTGCCGCTGAAAAAATGCTTGCCGCCGGAGGATTTGCCGCCGTTGCAGATGCCGTGGAAAATGCCCGTAAAACGATCGGAGCCGCCGGCGGAACGGTGGATTATATTGAAGTACGCGATGCAGAAAATCTGGAAGAACCCACTGCGGAAAGCCGTGAACTGCTGTTTGCTGTGGCGGCGTTTTTCGGAACAACCCGTCTGATCGATAATTGCTTTGTTACAGTCAGAAAGGATTGAATATTTTATGAAAATGCTTGATTACCGCCGGAAGGATTTTGCTGCGGAACTGGATGTTATTTACAATCGCCCCAGTTATCCGGCAAGTATTGAAGAAGCGGTACGCACAATGGTCGATACCGTCCGCAAGGAAGGCGATCAGGCATTGGTGCGTTATGCTCTGGAATTTGATAAGGTAAAACTTGCCCCCTCTGAATTCAAAGTCAGTGCTGAAGAGATAGCACAGGCGGAAAAATCGCTTGACCGCGCGGCAAAAAGTGCCATAAAAAGCGCGTTGAAAAATGTGCAGACTTTTGCCCGTCTGCGCATACCCAAAGCGTGGAAAAAGGTCGTGCGTCCCGGTGTTACGCTGGGGGAACGTTTTGAAGCGATGGAGCGTATAGGTGTCTATATACCCGGCGGAACTGCGCCGCTGGTTTCCACAGTTATCCACACTGCCGGTATAGCCAAAGCCGCCGGAGTAAAAGAGATTGTGGCAGTGACTCCGCCTAATAAAGAGGGCAAAGTCCACCCCGCCGTGCTGTATGCTATGAAACTTGCCGGCGTGACCGAAATTTACCGTCTGGGCGGTGTTTACGGCGTGGCAGCTATGGCTTACGGTACGGAAACAGTACCCAAAGTCGAAAAGATCGTCGGCCCCGGCAACGCCTATGTGACGGCGGCAAAGAAACTTGTTTACGGCGCGGTGGCGATCGATATGGTTGCCGGTCCGTCGGAAATTATGGTGATAGCCGATGAAACTGCGGATCCGGATAAGATCGCAGCAGATATGCTTTCGCAGGCTGAACACGGCAGCGGCCTTGAACAGGCGCTGACCGTAACTACTGATGAAACGCTGCCGGCGAAAATCGAAAAAGCCATTGCCGCCCGCAAAGCCACACTGCCGCGTATGGCAACTGTGGATCGCGTGCTGGACAACGGCGCGTGGGTGATCGTGGTCAAAGATATGGTACAAGCTGCAGAAATCGCCAGCCGTTACGCTCCTGAACATCTGGAAATCTGCTGCAAAGATGCCCGTAAAGTGGCAAATACGATCAAGGCTGCCGGTGCGCTGTTTATCGGTCACTGGACTCCGGAACCGATCGGGGATTTCTGTGCCGGGCCGAGCCACGTGCTGCCCACGGCAGGAAGTGCCAGATTCTTTTCGGGGTTGACCGTGGAAGGCTTTTTCCGCCGGATGAGTACGGTTGAATATACCCAAAAAGCTATTCAGAAAGAGATCGCTATCGCAGAAAAGTTTGCGGAAATGGAAGGCCTTGCCGCCCACGGCCGCAGTGCATCATCGCGCCGGAGTAAAGTTAAATGAGTCAAATCTGGCAATATCTTACGTCTCCGATAGTACGGGTAGTCGTTCTGCTGATTTGCAGCAATGTATTTATGACCTTTGCGTGGTACGGACATTTGAAAAATCTTGCCAACAAGCCCTGGTACATTGCTGCATTGGTAAGTTGGGGGATCGCGCTTTTTGAATATCTGCTGCAGGTGCCTGCCAACCGGCTGGGGCACGCGGGCGGAGTGACACTCGCCCAGTTGAAAATTATGCAGGAAGTCATTACATTAAGCGTATTTGTGCCGTTTGCACTTTTTTATATGAATGAGCCGCTGCGTTGGAATCATCTTGCCGCCGGAGTTTGTCTGGTGCTGGCAGTGATATTTGTTTTTGCGTTCGGCAAATAAGGAATTTACACAATGGATATCAGAGAATTTTCGGAACACTTCAACCTTACAGCTGAACAGCGCGACTTTGTTATCAAGTACGGTTACAATGAGGTTGCAGACCGCCTGAACGATGTTCCGGGATCATTGAATGAGTCATCGATCCGGCGCGAAGCTGATAAACTGCACAGCAAGCTGGATGTTGAAAATCTGCTTGCTGCGGCTGACGAAATTATCAACGACCGTTATTCTCTGGCGTTTTATAATTTCACCTGCTACTACTGGTGGGAACGCCAAGAAACTATGCTCTACGGCAACAAACTGCCGCTTTGGGAACAGCGGCCGGTCACTGCCGACAGGGTCGGTATATACAATCTTCTGGCGGCGCTGGCAGGCTTTCAGGCGGTGGAAAGAAGTTATGCTCAACTCGGTCTGCCGCCCGAAGTTGCGCAGGATACTATCCAGTATATCACCGGTGCCGTACAGGAATATGCTGCCGGGCACGACGGCAAGTGTGGTGTAGGCTGGAACAAACTGCAGTGGATGCGTTTTTATGTGGACGGCAAACTTTTCCGCATCGGCAGATTTGAATATATGGTTCAGGATCCTATGAATTATCTGCCGGCGGCATACCGGCGCAATTCAGACGGCAGAGTAGTTGCGCTCTGCCGCGAGGGGTGGAAACTTACGCGCGAAGGATTGATCCCTTACAACAGCGATCCGGCATCGGCAGTTTACAAAGTTGCCCATATCCGCCGGCAGGACAATACTGTAAGCGGCATACCGCTGAACCCGGCGGGTTTTGCCGAAGTTGACCGCGAAATAACCCTGGATCTGACTGAATATTCTCCGGTGTGGAGCAATTGGGATCTGGTGCCGGGCATCCATATACCTGGCGGCGGCAAGATGACTCCGGAAGCGTGCCGGGAATCATTGCAGAAAGCGGTGAAATTTTTCAAACGCTATTTCAAGCGCGAAGTGGCGGGATTTTCCTGTTTTTCGTGGATATTCAATACGCAGTTTGAAGAAGTTTTGCCGGAGTCGAATCTGGCTGAATTTATGCGGCAGTTGTATCTGGTGCCGTTTACTCCGGTCGGAGTGGAAGGTCTGGCATTTGTGTTCGGCAAAAGCACCAGCGGCGATTGGAGCGATTACCCGCGCGATAATTCTCTGCGCAGAGCATTCCACCAGATCCGTGAATCGGGGCAGCGTCTGCGCGGCGGAGCAATGTTTGTGGAAGCGCGCGGCATAGAAAACTTCGGTCAGCAGATCTATCGGCAGGACTACAAAGAGTTCTGAAAAACTTATTTACTGATCTTCAGAGTCGCGTCCGGCATCGGCTTGGGCGCGGCTTTCAATCTCAAATATGATCATCTCGGCTGGAGTGAGATATTTTTTGCGGTTGTTGCACTCTTTGCAGCAAGGTACAATGTTGCCCCGGTTTGATTTGCCGCCGCGGGCGACCGGCACAATGTGATCCATAGTCAATTCATCAGCAGGAAACTTTTTGTGGCAATAGTAGCATTCGCCTTTAGCCAGCAGGTTTTTCCACCAGGTGGAATTGCGTAATTCACGCGCCTTTTCCCGCTCCCGTTTGGTATGCGCGGGGTCACTTTGAATATCTATCCAGTCAGACATAAAAAATCCTTGTGTTTGCTTGCGTATATATTATAAAACCGGTTTGTGTTTTTGCCAAATATCAAGGTGGAAAAAAACTGTTTTTTTTGCCGGACAGGCTTGAAATCAACTCAAGATGTGTTAAGTTAAGAAACTGACAATACAATATAGAGCAAGACAGGAGATATATTATGCCTTTTGAACGCGGCGGAGTAACTTTTTCGACATTTAAATTGAACGGCCCCTGGCCGGAAGACGCATTGGAAAAATTCAATGCCTACCGTGCCGGTACCCTTGACAGTGTAAAAGATGATGTGCAGATCGGCTGGACCACCGGCAGATGTCTGCTGGATTCCAATCTGGAAGAACAGAATGTCATCGCCGGCAGCTGCTGGTACCTGAATCTGCGTAAGGCCGAGCGCAAGATACCTTCATCATTGCTCAATGCCATTATCCGGCGCGAAGAAATTGTCTATATGCGAGCCAATGAACTTGACTTTGTGCCTTCCAAAGTCAAGCGCGAGATCAAGGCACAGGCTGTCGAACAGTATCTTATGAAGATGCCGCCCGGTATTGCCGCTACTCCGATGGTTTATGATCCGGCGGCAAAACTGCTTTATCTCGGGACATCTTCAACCAAACAGATCGAAGATTTTATCGGGTTCTTTTATCAGACAATGAATCTGGAACCTTTGCAGATAACTCCCGGAACTCTGCTCAATGAAGAGTTCGGCAAACTGGAAACCGATCTGCCGGTGCTTTCGCTGACCGGCGAAGAGTGTACGGATATGACTCCCGGACGCGATTTTCTGACTTATCTGTGGTATTTGAGTGAAACCGGCGCTGCAGAAACAGTCCATCCGCAGTATGGCGAATTTGATATTCTTATCGAAGGACCGCTGGTTTTTGCGGCTGCCGATCTTGCCAAAGGATCAGCTGAAACGGTGGTCAAAAAGGGCGATCTTCCGCAGCAGAGTGCCGAAGCTAAAGCGGCGCTTGCAGTTGGTAAAAAACTCAAAAAAGCCAAAGTGACCCTTACGCGCGGCGATGATATCTGGAGCGGAACATTTGATGCCGATAAATTTGCGTTCGGTTCGCTGAATCTGCCGGAAGGCGAAGAGCTGGAACCGGACAGCCGCTTCGGTGAGCGTATGCAGAACATACTGGTGTTCAACGAAGTGTGGGGGTGCTGCTTTAAGCTTTTTGCTGAAAATATGTTCAATAATTATGATGCCACCAGTAAAGCGCTGCAGGAATGGGCGCAGAACCGTAATTCGCTGTAACAGGAGAAGTGCTTATGTCTATGGTTGAAACTATGGCAAAAAATGCCCGTCTTGCTGCGCAGAAATTACGCAGTGTTCCTGCTGAAAACCGCGCCAAAGCGCTGAATCTGATGGCGGATAAACTCATTGCCTGCCGTGAAGCGGTTTTGAAAGCCAATGCTGAAGATCTGGCAGAAGCCGGCGAACTTTCACCGGCATTTCAAAAACGCTTGCGCGTGGATGATAAAGTCTTTGACTATATGGTAAAGCGGCTGCAGAAAGCCGCCAGTCTGCCTGATCCTGTCGGGGCAGTACTGGAAGAACGCACTATGCCCAGCGGTCTGCTGGTGCGGCGCGTAGCTGTGCCGATCGGCGTGATCGCTATGATTTACGAAGCCCGCCCCAATGTAACGACCGACGCTGCATCGGTGGCAATCAAAAGCGGCAACGCTGTGATCCTCAAAGGCGGTTCAGAATCTTTGCGTACCAATCTGGTGCTGGCAGCGGCAATGCGCGAAGCCGCCGTGGAATCCGGTCTGCCTGCCGATACAGTGCAGCTGATCGCCAGTACCGATCGCGCCGATGTAGCAGAATTGCTCAAACAGGATAGATATATCGATCTTATTATTCCGCGCGGCGGCAAAAGCCTGATCAAAGCTATTGCTGAAGGCACGCGTATTCCGGTATTGAAACATTACGACGGCATCTGTCACCAGTATGTTGCAGCCGATGCTGATCCGGCAATGGCATCGGCGCTGGTGGTCAACTCCAAGTGCCAGAATGTGGCGGTGTGCAATGCGTTGGAAACTCTGCTGATTGATATCAATGCACCGCAGGAACTTTTGCAGAGCATTGTTGACGGTCTGAAAAGCAATAACATCGAACTTCGCGGATGCAGTGAATTCTGCAAGCGCGTAGAAGGCAGTATTCCGGCAGATGAAGAAGATTGGAACAGCGAATATCTGGGCAATATACTTTCTGTAAAAATGGTCAGCGGTATAGAAGAAGCTATGACTCATATTGCCGAACACGGCTCCGGGCATACCGACGGCATTATAACTGCCTCGCCGGAATTGGCGGAGATCTTCACGCTCAATGTGGATTCGGCATCTGTTCTGGTCAATGCCTCCACCCGGCTTTCCGGCGGCGGCGATTACGGTATGGGGGCAGTGGTTGGAATCAGCACTGACCGTCTGCACGCGCGCGGTCCGGTGGGACCCACGGAACTCTGTACCTATAAATGGGTGGCGATCGGCAACGGTCATTTGCGTGATTGAGTTTCCGGTCCCGTGCCAAAAAAAA
>JAZNBV010000085.1:0-3664 GCA_045587205.1 Victivallaceae bacterium | reverse complement strand
AAGGTATTCATCAGGCAAACGGGCTTTTCCCGCACCAGAACAGTATGGGTATGTATATGTGTCTGATTGCACCGGTCTTTTTTGCCTATTACTTCAACCGCAACCGGGGCTGGAAACGCTTCCTTTTTGCCGGATTCTTTCTGATGGCATCCGCAGCGTGTATGCGTACCTATTCGCGCGGGGCGATGGTATGTCTGCCTTTCGGGTGTGCGATCACTGCGCTGCTTTCATTGCGTTATCAGTTCCACATGCGGAAAATCCAGATCCTGCTGCCGATATTTCTGGTATGCTTTTTCGGTGCATTGCTGTTGCTGCCGAACATCATCAGACGGTTTGAAAATGCGCCCAAAGAATCGCTGATGACCCGTCAGTACCTTGCGGCGTCGGCGTGGGATATGATGAAGGACAAACCGTTTGCCGGGGTCGGTTTGAATAACTGGGGCATAAAAATCAATCCGCCCTACCCTTACTGCGAATACCGTTACAACAACAAACGCATTTCCAAAGATTTCAAGGAAGGCATTGTGGAAACCAGCTATCTGCTGGTGGGAGCCGAATGCGGATTCCCGGCATTGGCGGCATTTCTGGCGTGGCTGGGATACTATTATGTGGCGGCGTGCAAACTGGTCAGGCAGCTGCGCCGGACGGAACTCTTTTACATTCCGGTCGGAATCGTCGGCGGACTTACGGCAGTTTATCTGCAATCCACGCTGGAGTGGGTGATGAAACAGCAGGTGAATTTTATTCAGATGATGATTCTTTTTGCGGTTTTGGGTATCTTGTTTAAATACAGCAAAAAATTTGCATCGGGCGAAACGGAGGTATCAGCGTGAAAAAGTTTTTACTGACAGCGGCAATGCTGACAATGCTGATAACAGTTGCAGATGCTGTTGAATATGAATTCCTTACTCCGTATGTTGTGGTGCTGAAAAAATCATCTCTTCCGGGATATATCCCGAACCTTTCGACGGTGGGAAACCATATTGTTCACCAGACGCACTGGTACAAAGAGAATGGTCTGTTGCGTGATAAAAACGGCAATATCCTGAAAAAAGCAGATGTCGATTGTTTTGTCTTTCTGGTATTGGGCGAACCGATGAAGCCGGGAGAAAAACGCAATTTCAATATTTGTACTGTTCAATATGATCCTGAAAAACCCAGCAATATTTTTAAACTCAATCAAGTCGGCAACGGCGCAAATCAAAAGAAAAAATATGCCTATATGGGAGCATGGCTGGGGAAACTCGGAGCGTTGCCGTTGAAACACCTTGCCGGAAAAGAGTTTGAAATACGCCGGAGTTCAGACCATAAATGCGTGTATAAGAATATTCTGAAGCTGCGGCGCAGTGACCCGATGTACACCCGGAACATATCATTTACCGGCGAAGAAGTTCTGGAACTGGATTATTCAGAGTTCAATACCCCCGGAAAATATTACTTTTATGTGGAAAATATCGGACGCAGTATGGAGTTTGCCATCAGCAGCACCACACTCAACGAAGCCTTTTACATCCACGCCCGCGGACTGTACCACAAGCGCTGCGGCATTGCCAAAACCCGTCCCTTCACAGCGTGGGAAAGTCCGGCGTGCCACTTGAGTGTTATCCGGGGCCGTTTTCCCGGCAATGACGAAGATTACCGCAAAAGCGGAAAACAGCGTGAGTCAGGATTTTTTGACATCAAAAATAATCCTGTTGCAGTAAAACACTTTGATTTGATAAAAGAAAATCTGCCGTATAAAAACGAAGCTGTATCTGCCCCCGGCGGCTGGCACGATGCAGCGGATTACGACCGCCGTCCATATCATTTGCGGATTGTAAATGACCTGGCGACGGTCTATCTGATGAAACCGGAAAACTTTATTGACGGGCAGCTCAACATTCCAGAAAGCGGGAATAATATCCCCGATATTCTTGATGAAGCTGCGTGGGGTCTGCAGCATCTTCTTGCTGTGCAGCAGGATAACGGCGGAGTGGGTACGTGGTTTGAAACCACCGGTCACCCCGGTCCCGGTGAGGGATTGCCCGACAAAGATCAACGCACCTATTATGTATCACACCCCGGACTCAACAGCACAATAGAATATGCATCTGCAGCAGGAATGCTTGCCTTGGCAATGAAAAAATCCGGTGCCGGTGCCGAAGCAGAAAAATATCTTGCCTCGGCAATAAAAGCGTGGCGGTTTGCCATTCAGAAGCAGCACCGGCATATATCGTGGCTGCGGCTGAAAAACAAGATGATCTGCTACCGTGAATCGCCACAGCTTTACGGAGAAAATCTGTTGAAAGCCGGTATCACGCTTTACATACTTACCGGAGATAAAAGCTATCTGGAGCCGGTTCTGACAGAACAGGAAACTATTAAAGAAACATTCAACCGGGATTTCTGGAAATGGTCAAAATTGAGCTGGATGGTGCTTGAACTCTTTCCGGTAAAAGAGTTGGAGGATTTCCGGAATGAATATAAAAAAGTTGTTCTGCGCGACGCAGATCGGATGCTGAACGATCAGGAAAATGCCTATCCATACCGTACACTCTGGCGCGACAGCCGCAACGGCTGGGTACACACTATGGCGTGGGGCAATTATCACCCGCTGCGTCAGGCAATGACACTGATTGCCGCCCATAAAATCACCGGCAAAGCTGAATATCTTGCCGGAGCATATCTTGCCAATGATTTTCACAACGGCGCCAATCCGCTGGGCAGAAGTATGACTTCCGGACTCGGCAAAATTTATCCGGCAGCATTCCTTGATCTGGTAAGTTATGCTGACAATGCCGGAGAATTTGTTCCGGGTATCACACCGTACGGCAACACATTCGGGCTCGACCGCACTGCAATAAAAATGGTTTACGGAAAAAATGCGGATAAACTGCCCATTTTCCACAGATATGTTAATCTGGAATTTTTAAGCGTTCCGTCAAGCGAATACAGCGTATGGGAAACGATCGCCCCGGCGGCAGTGACCAGCGGTTATCTTATTGAAAGCCCTGCCCTGCCAACGGATGAAATGAAAAAACAGAAGCCCGCCGGAGATTTCCGTAAACTCCCCGGCTACCGGGCGCTGCCGTGAGGTATATATGAAACACAAAGTTCTTGAAATATTTTTATTTATTGATGCCCTGGGCTGGAAAATCGTCAATGATCACGATTTTTTGAGTGATCTCCTGCCGCACCGCAAAAAAATAAATATGCAGTTCGGTTATTCCAGCAGTGCCATTCCGACCATACTCTCGGGCAGACCCCCGGCTGAACACGGTCATCTGGGTTTGTTCTGTTTTGCCCCCGGAACTTCGCCGTTCAAAAAACTTTCCCGCCTGCAATGGCTCTTCAAGCCGGAAAGTTTCTGGAACCGGGGCCGGGTGCGGCACCATTTATCCAAAGTGTTAAAAAAAATTTATGGATTTACCGGTTATTTTCAACTCTACCGGATGCCGCTGCGGAAACTCGGCTTTATGGATTACTGCGAAAAACGCGACCTCTTTATTGCCGGCGGTATGGAAGAGATTGCCAATCTGCACGATACTTTGAGTGCAGCAAAGGTAAAATTCCACATTTCCGACTGGCGTTTGAGCGACAATGAAAATTATCTGGCGGCAGAAAAAGCCATTGAAAACGGCAAAAACTTTCTCTTTGTCTATACCGCAAGTCTGGATGGCGTTCT
>JAZNBV010000084.1:0-10831 GCA_045587205.1 Victivallaceae bacterium | reverse complement strand
GGAACGCCAATACCACCTCCGGATATTCGGCTGCCAGTTCTTCTGCAACTTCCCGGCTGCGGTCTCTGGAGCAATCATCCACAATGATTATTTCCAACTTAAGCGACTCGCTGCGCAGAGCCAAAACTTTTTCCACGATTCCGCGCAGAGTCTTTTCTTCATTGTAGCAGGGTACGACCAGACTTAAAGTATTTGCCATAAAATTCTTCGTCTTTATATTATTTATGGTTTATATATCTGTTATTTTTCATAATATAGTACAAACTGCCGCAACTTGCAACATTTTTATTGATTTCAGAGAGATTTATTACAGCTGAAGAATTGTAAAGCGGCAATACTCCCGATACTTCCCAATTCTTCCCAATACTCCCAACATAAGCTCAAAATTAAAAAAATTTCAATTTTTTTCAATTTTCCGACAATAATACTGACCGGTCAGTCGTTTATATGAGTGTAATCGGAATCACCGAAAGAAAAAAATAAAAACCTTTGAAAGGAAGGGGTGAAGTTATGAAAAAGTTTGTTATCGGATTTCTGGGTGCGGCAATTGTTCTGGCGGCAGCTCCTGAAGCAGCGGCAGGTCATCACGGAAAACATCACAACGAAGGGCTGCACCTGGCAGCCGGTATCGTCAATCTGGTGAAAGCGGTCCTTACTCCCGCACCTGCGGTAGTGGTTGCCCAGACGCCGCAGCCGGTAGTCGTTGCACCGCCCGCAGCGCCGGTAGTGGTTGCCCCGCCGCCGGTGGTCGTTACTCAACCACCGCCGCCGGTGATCATCCGGCATCCGGCGTACCACCACCGCCCTGCCCCTGCAGTACGGCACCATAATCCGCCGCGCGGCGGCAAGCCGCACAGAGGTCACAGACGTTAAATCCTGAATATAAAAAAACTGCCGCAAGTCAAAACTCTGCGGCAGTTTTTTTCAGCAATGGATTCAATCTTCAAAAAGGTAACCTGAAAGGTATCTTTCGCCGGTATCTGGCAATAGTACCACAATATTTTTATTGGCAAATTCAGGTTTTTCTGCCAGTTGCAGTGCTGCAAAAAGCGCCGCACCGCTGCTGATGCCCACCAGCAGACCTTCCCGCGCGGCGGCGGCACGGGCAGTATTGCGTGCATCTTCATTGCTGACCGGTACGACCATATCCAGCAGCTCCCTGTCCAGAACTTCCGGAATAAAGTTTGCCCCGATTCCCTGCAGCTGATGCGCACCGGCTTTACCGCCGCTCAACAAAGGCGAAGATGCCGGTTCCACTGCAACGATTTTTATTGCCGGATTCTGTTTTTTCAGATAACGCCCCACCCCGGTCAGCGTACCGCCGGTTCCGGCACCGGCAACAAAAACATCGACCTTTCCATCCGTATCGCTCCAGATTTCCGGTCCGGTGGAGTTTTCGTGTGCGGAGGCGTTGGCAGGATTGGTGAATTGCTGGGGCATAAAGGCGCCCGGATTTTCTTCAACGATCTTTACTGCGGCATCGACCGCACCCTGCATACCGTCAGCACCGGGAGTGAGAACCAGTTCAGCGCCATACGCTTTTAAAAGTTTGCGCCGTTCAACACTCATAGTATCCGGCATAGTTAATATAAGTTTGTAGCCCTTTACCGCTGCGGCGATCGCCAGCCCGACCCCGGTATTACCGCTGGTGGGTTCCACGATCAGCGCACCGGGCTGGATAACGCCGCGCTTTTCGGCATCCTCAATCAGTGCGATCCCTACGCGATCCTTGGCGCTGCCGCCCGGATTGAAAAACTCGACTTTAGCAAAGACAGCCGCCTTGCCGGAATTGAGTTTGCAGATCTTGACCAGCGGAGTGCCGCCGACTGTTGATAATATATTTTCAGCGATTTTCATAATCAGTACACTTTCTCTTGAGTTTTGCGGTTGTTTCTAATATAATCATTTTCACAACAACTGCCACTGTTTCAATAAAAAAAGCTTTGTTTTTTATGGCAAAAAATGCTTTCTATGGTATATTAACCGGGATCATAACAGAATTTTACAACATTTTACAAATATTTTACCAAGGAGCTGTTTATGGCCAAATTCGATATCCGCTGGGCGCAGCTGGATGTGGCGCGTCAGATGGAAACTGTGGATTTCATCGAAAAATTCATCACTCTGCTGGCAGATTCCGGTTACAACGGTCTGCTGCTTTATCTGGAAGACCGCATCAAAACCGCCAGCTATCAGTATCCGGCAGACAATGAAGTTTACACGGTCGATGAGATCAGACACATTGTTGAATATGCCTCCGCGCGCGGTGTGGAAGTAGTCCCCTGCGTTGCCACGCTGGGTCACGCGGAACGCTTCCTGCGGCACAAAGAACTGGAATATCTTGCCGAACTGCAGGAAGGTTTGACCGGCCGTTTCGGCGGCACCAGAAAACTGACTTTCTGCGTTACGCATCCTGATTTTTACAATTTTATCGGCACTTATCTCAAGGAAGTGGCTGAACTTTTCCCGAGCAAATGGTTCCACGTCGGGCTGGATGAATTCTGGGATTTCAACATCTGCCCCCGCTGCAAAGCGGCTATGAAAGATCTGGCTGCCGAACAGGAAATGTTCCTTGCCCACCTGCTCAAGATCCGCGATATTATGAGCTCCTGCGGCAAGCGCATTATGCTCTGGAGCGATATGTTTGAGTTTTATCCGGATGTGTTCAAAAAAGTGCCTTCCGACATAGTGATGGTTGACTGGCAGTATCAGGTGGATGTGCGCAATTATCAGGGGCACCTGCTGGATGTGGATATTGAAAACCGTCTGGCGGTAAATGCAGCAAATAATCTGGAAACCATCGTTGCCCCCGCCGATCGCACTCTTGCCAACAGCCAAACCTATTTTGAATACGCAAACGGCAAACCGGGCGTACTCGGCGGATTGCTCACCTGCTGGGAAAAGAGCGACACGTTCCTCTACCGCACCCTGCCGATATTTGTTTCCGGCGGGCTGCAGATGAACGGTATGCAGCCGGATGAAGCATTTGACGCAATGACGGTCAAACTTTTCGGCACCGATGATGAAGTTTTCCGTTCGGCGCTGAAAATCGCGCTCAACAACGGTCTGCTCCGTCACTTTGACGGTGTAAAAGAAGGCGCACTCTGCACCCGTGATTATTACGGTTTGAGCTTTGGTGCAATCGATGTCTGCAGAAACATCCGCACCATTCTCCGCAGCTGCAAAGACAAGGTCACCACCGAAATGGGTAAGATCTGTCTGGACGACCTGATCGATGCATTGTGGGAAAAAGAAATTTCCAATCAGGCAAAAATCGTTGCCCAGGATATTTTTGATAATTCGTGCACCCCGGAACGCCGTCAGCAGTTTGCCGACTGCCGCAAAGAGTATGAAAAATACTTTGACTGGATGATCGGCCGCTGGCAGATTTACCGCAGCACCATTACCCCCAATGTCTTTGCCGAACGCAAAGCCGGGGTGCTGGAAAGTATGGAAAAACTCGAAAACCGCCTTGCCAACAATGCCTGGGTCAAGATCACCGGCACGCTGCCGGATTACTTCGGCGTGGAAAGCATCGCTGTGGAATACAAGGTCAACGGTCAGTGGCATAAAGCCGCACAGGGTGTTTACAAACCCGCCGGCGGCGCAATGTTCTGCCGCTTTATCGCACTGGAAAAAGCCCCGGAAGGCACCATTGAAGAGGTTCGCCTGATTGCATCCGGTCTGGGCGGCGTGGGCATAAATTATGTGGAAGTAAGCATCAACGGCAAACTTTATGTGCCCCAATCGGTGCTCGATACAGCCGGCAAAGTCAGTGATCCTGTGTATCTTTTGAAAAACAACAGCACCTTTGCCTGGTTTGGAGGTCAGTCAACCCGCTACGATTACTTTGACCGCAACGCCGCCGAACAGAAAAACAGCGTCCGCCTGGCAATGCAGGAATTTTCCGCAGCTGATCTGGCAATGGCGGAGAAATAAGTTTTCCGGCAAAAAGGCAATCGCGCACAGGAGAGTATTTTTATTATGAATACATTGAAGTTTTTTCAGGGAATAAGCCGTTTTCTGGCAAATTACACCTCGCCGGTGATCGTGGGAGTTGCGGCAATAACATTTGTTTATCCGGATCTTTTCCGCTGGGTCAAAGGTGATATCCAGACTCTGGTGCTGGGCATAATTATGCTGACAATGGGTATGACACTTACCACTGAAGATTTCAAGATTCTTGCCCGCCGTCCTTTCGATATTTTTATCGGAGCGCTGGCGCAATACACACTGATGCCGCTGATTGCCTTTGCACTGGTCAAAGTTATAGATCTGCCGCCGGGGGTTGCGGCAGGGTTGTTGCTGGTGGGCTGCTGCCCCGGCGGAGTATCAAGCAACATCATAACCTTTTTGAGCCGCGGCGATGTGGCTTTCTCTGTAGGTATGACCACGGCTTCAACATTGCTTGCCCCCGTAATGACGCCGCTGCTGATGCTCTATTTAGCCGGTGATAAGATTGATATCAACGCCTGGGCAATGTTCAAAAGTATTCTTATTGTAACTATACTGCCGGTGGCGGTGGGTTTTCTGGGCAACTGTTTTCTGGGCAAAAAGATCCAGTATCAGGAATTCTGCAAAACTATGCCCGGTGTGTCAGTGATTGCTTTTGCCTGTATTGTCGGCGGCGTCATAACCTTTAACGGTTCGCACTTTTTTGATTCGGGGCTGCTGATTTTTGTCACGATCTTTCTGCACAACGCAATCGGTTACATAACCGGCTATGCAGTGGGTTTTATTGCAAAAATGAGCAAAGCGCAAAAACGTACAATTTCCATTGAAGTAGGTATGCAGAATGCCGGGTTGGCAACCAATCTGGCGACCCATCACTTTGCAAGTACTCCGGAAGCGGCACTGGCTTCGGCAGTAAGCTGCGTATGGCACTCTATATCCGGTACTTTTCTGGCGGGCATATTCCGTTTGATCGACAGACATCAGGAAAAAAAGCAGTCCTCCAGGCAATAAACACCAAGTTGCTTAAGAGATGAACTGCAATTTCAGAGAGTTGCGCTTTTGCGCCAGATAATGTTGGCACGGTTGACAGTGTTCTGCTCCAGCGGGGCACCTTCCAGAATATGGTCAAGCACCCGGCGGGTATTTTCCAGCACCGGCACTTCTATAGTGGTAAGCGGTACCCGGAAATAAGGAGCATCCACCAGATTGTCAAAGCCTATCACCTGAAGTTCGCGCGGGACATTGATCCCGCGCGCAGTAAGTTCTTCAAGCAGTCCCACTGCCACACGGTCGTCGCTTACCAGTATTGTGCGCACTTTCAAATGCCGGAAATCACGCACGACCATATCCGCGTAACGCCTGCCGGCATCAAATTCATCGCGCACCGGAAAATCCCGACGCAATATCTGACGGCGGTCAAAGATCAGTTTGCGCTGCATAAGTTTTTCTTCATCTTCCGGCAATACATCGCACATAAAATTACCTTTTCCGGCAGCGGCCAGCTGTTCCATAAGTTCAATACGCGTCTGGCAGCGGTCGATCCCCATACGGTAAATATTCTGCACCGATTCTTCCGGCACCGGGAAACCGTAGTCCACGCTGAAAAAATCCACATCTTTGAGCAGCGCCGCCAGTTTATGCACATCACCGGGCTGAAACGCTCCGCTGCTGACAATGTTATTCACCGGCTTATGGACAGATTCATTCAGCAGACCGAACATTATCAATGTATTGATCTGCAGACCTTTGAGCATCCGCACTGTCGGAACCAGTCTGCCGCCGATAAACCCCTGGATCACAAAATCGCGTCTGGCATCGTGCAGACGGTTCATTGCATAACGCAGAGCCACAGCGCTTTTTTCAAACGAACCGTCCTGGTTGATGATCAGTCCTACCGGCGGAGTGGAATCTTTGCCCAGCTTGCCCGCCATACGGTTGGGTACAAACCCCACCTTTTCAGCATAGTCACGCACCCGCTGCACCGTAGCAGCACTGATGCGGTAATGCCGGTGACTTTCGGAAAGGCACAAAGAGACAGTGGAACGTGCCAACCCCAATTCGTCAGCTATTTCCTGCATTGTTTTCATAAACTGCTGTCCTGCCTCTTTTTGTGATTTAACTTTGAAAATGTCTTGTAAATATAACCCGGAAAAAGATTTTTTGCAAATTTTTCACGGTCTTTCAGAAACTTCCAGCCCCAGATTCTGCAATTTGCTTACCAGATTGGCGTAACCGCGGTAAATGATCTCGCTGGATTTTATCACGCTTTCACCTTCTGCACAAAGTCCGGCGATAACCATTGCCATACCGGCGCGGATATCGGGGCTGGAAACCGTGGAGGCGTGCAGTTTGGAAGGTCCGGAAATCACAACCCGGTGCGGGTCGCAGACAATGGCATTGGCGCCCATATCGATCAGGCGGTCAACAAAATAAATACGGCTTTCAAACATCTTTTCAAAAAAGAGTGAACACCCTTCCGCCTGGGTCGCCATAACGATCGTGCAGCTCATCATATCACTGGGATACTGCGGCCACGGACCGTCGGATATGACCGGTATATGTCCGCCGAAATCCTGTTTGACTTTAAGCTTCTGCCCCCCCGGCAGATAGATGCGGTCGGGATACAGGGTCATTTTTATATTGAACTTTTCAAAAACACGCCGCAGCATCCAGTAATGGCGCGGAGTTGTGCCCAGAATTTCAAGTTCACCGCCCAGCGCGGCACCCAATGCCAGGAAACTGCCCGCCTCAATATGATCGCCCCACACGGTACATTCACAGCCGTGCAGAGATTCCACGCCTTCGATTTCAATGGTATTGCTGCCGAGCCCGGTGATGTTTGCGCCCATACTGTTAAGCATTTCGCCCAGTTCAACCACGTGCGGTTCGCAGGCGGCATTGAGCAGAGTTGTGCGTCCTTCTGCAAGCACAGCCGCCATCATAATCTGTTCGGTGGCAGTTACGCTGGCTTCATCCAGAAAAACTTCGCGTCCGATAAGCTTTTTGTTTACCAGCTTCAAATAATATGCATCACCCTGCTCTTCCATATTCGCCCCCAGAGCATTGAACCCGTACCAATGTCCATCCAGCCGCCGTCTGCCGATAACATCTCCGCCGGGGGGATAGAGCCTCGCTTCGCCCAGCATAGCCACCAGCGGCGCGGCAAAAAGTATGGATGTACGCGCTTTTGCACAGAGTTCGCGCGGAATCGTGCTGCTTACCACACCGGAAGCATCAACAGTTACGCAGTTATTTTCAAATTCGGCTTTGCCGCCGAGCACCCGGATAATATCCAGCATAGTACGTACATCGAGGATATCCGGCATATTTTTTATCACCACTTTTTCGCGGGTCAGAAGCGATGCTGCCAGCATCGGCAATGCCGCGTTTTTATTGCCGCCTACGGTTACACTGCCTTTCGGAACAATGCCTCCGGTAATATGAAGCTGCCCCATTTATTCAATCCCCTTTCTGATTTTCAATAGTTGCACACGGGTATTTATCCTGGAAAAAACTGCGGAACTGTCGCGAATAAAGATCAAACGCCTCCCGGTAGCGCTCGCTGTTATCAGCGCTGAAACTCTTGCGGTTGTAGTCGCAGTACATTTCAAACTTTGCTGATGCCGCCACTGAAAGATCCAGCGCCAGATTCAGAGAACGCATTTCGGCATCTCGTCCGGATGCTGCATAACGCGCCATCCGGTTGCTTTTGCCGATAAAATATCCCAGATCAGGACTGGATTCATTAAAAGCCGCCCCGGCTTCCGCCATAGCACAGGCAGAACTCAACAGATCACGCATTACCGAAAGAAAAGTCAGCAGACGCTTCTCACGCCCCGCTGTTTCCGCACTGGCAAGAGTCATTTTCACACTTTCAGTATCGACAATGGCATATTCAAGAATTTCCAGCATATTCCGGTAGTTGTCTATACGTTCCTCCAGCGGCAGTTCCTTAAAATCGTGCTGGAGCATTTCCCGCAGAAATTCGCACGCCGCATCCCGCCGTCCCAGCAGCGGCGGGATATTCATTTTCACCAGATAGTCTGCCTCCGAAGCATTACGCACTCCGCGAGCCAGACCGTCGGAGCGGAAAAGCGCACGGCGAAACCGCTCCAGTAGATCAATTTTTACACTCATATATCCTGAAATCCTGTTGACAGATACTTTTTTGCCTGAATAACCGATTTGTGCACTGTACACCCGTGCAGTTGCACCAGTCTATTATAGCGCAACAAACTCCACTATGCAAGTTTTTTTGCAGGAAAAAAACGTTTTGATTTGCGATTCAGCGTTCCTGACATTATATTAAGAAAAAAGTGGTAAATGAACAGGGAGTTTTTTTTATGAAGAAAATTTTTTCAATAACTGTTGCCGCACTTGCTTTTATGCTGATTTCTGCCGATAGACTTCAGGCAAAAACACTGGAAATGGGTTATAAAACCGGGCAGATCATTGCCGCAGAAATGACTTCCGCGGCTGTGGATATAACCGGACGCGAACAATCGCCATACCCCAACAATTTCAAAAGCCCGCGCTATGTACAAATTATGCTGAAAATGCACCCGCGCCGTTCCATCGGCGTAGTGGATTACGCTCTTGTCATCAACAATGTCACCGCCAACTGTATTGCCATAGCCAGCAATCAGGAGCCTTTTGTAAGCGCTCCCACAGTGCTTTCTCCCGATCCGCGCGATGTGGTGAAAATGCTGTTTGTTTTTGACGGTGCCCGTGTCAAAGGTCCCGGAGCAAACAAAACGCTCCGCGCCGTGCTCAAGTCCAACATCCGCGCCCGCGGTTCGCTGACACTCAATATCACCGACCTCGGCAGCGGCAAATTTACCGAACATAATAAAGTACCGGCAGCCGGACTGCTCAAGTAACTATGATTTCTTACGACAATGTACCTTATCTGCCAACCAACCGGCAGGAAATGGAAGCTTTCGGTTGGGATGAGCTGGATGTGCTGCTGCTCACGGGTGATGCCTATGTGGATCACCCGTCATTCGGCGTGTCGCTGATTGGACGCATACTGCTGGCAGCAGGTTTCCGTACCGGCGTTGTCGCACAGTTTCCGTGGCAGGATCCGGAAGTACTTAAAGTTATGGGTACACCGCGGGTCGGCATCGGCATAAGCTCCGGCAATCTGGACAGTATGGTCAATATTTATACCGCCGGTCGCCGTAAACGCCGCGAAGATGCTTATATTGAAAACGGCGAAACAGGTAAACGGCCGCCGCACGCACTGGTGGTTTATTCGCAGCTGGCAAAACGTGCTTTTCCGGGAGTGCCGGTGGTGCTGGGCGGTTTGGAAGCCAGTATGCGCCGCATAACCCATTACGACTACTGGCAGGATAAGCTGCGCTTCCCGGTATTGGTGGATACCAAAGCAGATATACTTATTTACGGTATGGGCGAACGCCCGGTGCTGGAAATTTTCAACCGCCTGCGCGACGGCAAAACTCTGGAAGGCATTCCCGGAACCGCCCGGCTGCTGGGAAAAAAATCAGCCGCGACCTTTGTCAAGCCGGATAACTTTATTGAAATACCCAGCCACGAAGAACATCTGGCACGCAAATCAGCCCTGATGGATTCGATCAAAGCTGTGGAACTTGCCAGCAATCAGCACGCAGGACGCGGTCTGATCGAACGCGTAGGCGACCGGCTGCTGGTAGTTGAACCGCCGCAGAAACCGCTCACAAGCGAAGAACTCGACCGGGTGAATGAACTCAACTTCAGCCGCAAACCGCACCCCGGATATAAAAACCGGATCCCGGCGTTTGAAACCATACGCGATTCGATTCCGGCAGTGCGCGGCTGTCCCGGCGGCTGTGCGTTCTGCGGTCTGGTGGCACATCAGGGCCGGGCGGTTACCAGCCGCAGCGAACAATCCATCATCAATGATATAGAAAAACTTACAGCAGATAAAAACTTCCGCGGTACCATCAGCGACATCGGCGGAGCCGCCGGCAATATTTACGGCAGCATTGTCAAAGATGAGCAGAAATGCCGTCAGTGCCGACGCTCCAGCTGCCTCTGGCCCCTGCCCTGCAGCAATTACCAGTGCGACGGCAAACGGCTGCTGGCGCTGCTGCGGGAAATCCGGAAAAACCCCAAAGTCAAACACCTTTACATAAATTCGGGGATGCGTCTTGACCTGGCCAATCAGCAGAAAGAACTGTTCAGGGAAATCATCAAACACCACGTTTCCGGCCATATGAAGGTGGCGCCGGAACATTTGAATGATGATGTATTGAAATTGATGCGTAAAAATCCGGCAAAAGATTTCTATACATTTAAAGAGTTTTTTGAAAATGAAAGCCGCGCCATCGGCAAAGAACAGTACCTCATACCGCTGTTTATATCCAACTTCCCCGGATGCACGACTGAAAAAATGAAAACAGTCGATGATTTCCTCAATAAGCATAACTGGAGTCCCCAGCAGGTTCAGGATTACATACCCCTGCCGATGACCATTGGCGGTGTAATGTACTACACCGGGCTGGCGCCGGATGGCTCCCCAATCGAAGTCAACCGCGGTTTGGCGGAACGGCGTCCCCAGATAAATATGCTCAAGAAAAAGCGTCACGGCAGTTTCCAGCGCGATAAATATCCGCAACACAAGGATGACCGCCGGCAAAATCCGCGCGGCGGCAAAAGCGGCGGCAATCAGCATCACTCCTCCCGCGGATAAACAGTATCCGGTACAAAAATGCGGCAAACAGAAACAATTGCCGCATTTTTTATTATATTGCTTTAGCGTAAAAAAACTACCGGCTGAGCCGGTATGTTACCGAAATAGCTTTAGCTTAAAGATGACGAAGTCATCAATCAAATGCGTTTGCATTTGATGACATAAAATAATGTAGATTGCAGCTAT
>JAZNBV010000083.1:0-41105 GCA_045587205.1 Victivallaceae bacterium | reverse complement strand
CCTTTCGATCCCGGAAGATGTAGCCGTCATGAACACCTTCGGTGTCGCCAACGGCGTGCTGCTGAAACCGGATCTGACCTATATCGACTCCGCCCACGCTCTGGCGGTGAAGGCGGCTTTTGATCTGCTTCTCCACAGAAGGGAGTGGGAAAAAAATGCCCGTGCTCCCCGAGTCATCATTCCTTGCAGCATCGCAGCCAAGGAAAGTACTGAAAAGATGCTCCTGAAATATTGTCAATAAGAGAGGAAAAAACCATGAAGAACTCCCAATCCCGGAAGAGTACCATTCTCACGACTGCCCGATTTCGTTTCACGCTGATCGAACTGCTGTTGAGTACTACTTGTCAAATAGGTGTTTTGCCGTTGTATCTCTTCAAAAAAACAATCAGAAAAATGCCTTATAATGCTTGCAAAGCAAGCGCTTCATGTACTGAAAGTACGCTTCATATTTGCCGAAGGAAAATGCTTCATACGGTGAAACCGTGCTTCACTCAATCAGCGTTCACGCTGATTGAACTATTGGTAGTAATAGCAATAATTGCCATACTTGCGGCAATGCTGATGCCCGCGCTGGGAGCCGCCCGCGAAGCCGGCAAACGCACCGCGTGCCTGAACAATCTCAAGCAGATCGGCACCGCACTTGAAATGTATATCCAGGACAACCGCGACCGTCTGCCCTCCTGCCGCAGCTATCCCGGAAATCCGGCGGCGGGCGAAGAAAACCTCAAAGGCCTGCCCGAAACACTGGAAGCCTATATGGAAAACAAAAATATCTACGAGTGCCCTTCCGATACTCCTTCTGCCGGCACCTCCGGCAAAACACTTTTTGCTGCGTGGGGCAGCAGTTATCAGTGGATGAGCAGTCTGGATATCAACGGCAAAGTTGCCCGCGACGAAAATCTGGTCAGCACAGTACAGAACCTGAAACTGCCGCTGGTTACTGACGGCGGCTTTTTCCACGGGCCTTCCGGCAAATCCACTTCGGTAAATTGCCTTTACCTTTTGAGCCACGTTTCAACTGATGCAATGCAGGAGTTTGCGCCGTGAGCATAAAGTGTGAATCCCTGACTAAATATTTCGGCAGAAAAGCCGCATTGCAGGATATTTCTGTAGAAATAACCGATCACAAAGTCACCGGTCTGCTGGGTCCCAACGGTGCGGGCAAAAGTACGCTTATAAAACTTATCACGGGACTGCTTTACCCGGACAGCGGCTTTGTTTCCATAGATGGATCTGATGTCCACGGCGATCACAAAAAAGCAATGGCACATCTGGGGGCGATTATTGAATACCCCAATTTTTACGCCGATTTAAGTGCGCGGCGCAATCTTGCCATACTTTCCGGCGGCCACGGCAAATTATATGAAGAAAAAGTTGCCGTTGTCACCGAATTTCTCAATATCAAAAAAGTTCTGGATAAAAAAGTCGGCACCTTTTCCACTGGTATGAAACAGCGTCTGGGTATTGCGCTGGCATTACTGCCGGATTCCCGTTATATAATCCTTGACGAGCCTGCCAACGGGCTGGATCCGGCGGGGATTGTGGAAATACGCAAACTCATCAAAGAGTATAACCGCCAGTTCGGCATAACCGTGCTGGTCAGCAGTCATCTGCTTGGCGAAATGGAAATGATCTGCGATGATGCCATACTGCTGGTCAATGGTCAGTTGAAAGCCGCCGGCAACCTCAAAGAACTGCTTTCGCAGCAGAATTATGTTACAGTAAAAGTTGACCGTATGCAGGATTTTTACAACTTTCTGCAGCAGGCGCACAACAAAAAACTTTTCTGGATAGATTCAGCAGCGGAACCACAGCCGGAGTGTTTAAGTTTCAAAGTTCCGGCGGGTGTTGATCCGGCTCTGGTCAGCCGGGAAATTTTTCAAGCCGGATTCAACATATCACACTTCAGCTGTGCTCATCAGAAATTGGAAGATTTCTTCTTGCAAAGCACCCATCCTGAACAACCGGAGTTGGAAAAATGATCCGCGATCTGTATAACGAATTACTGAAAATGGCCAATCAGAAAAAGAATTACATTCCCATAGCCGGATATGCACTCTTTGTGCTGCTCTGCCACATAGCCTGGATGACCTCGCAGAATGTACTGATCAAGCGGGTGATGGTCTTTGGCATATCCCGGGAATCTGCAGCAGATTATCTGGACGGCTTATGCTTTGCCAGAATAGTGCAAATGCCGACTTTTATTGTGCTTATGCCCATAGTTATGGCGGCGCTGGGCGGCGATTGCATTGCCGGCGAAATGCAGGATGGCTCGCTCAAACTTTATATGGCACGGCCGCGTTCGCGGGGAATGACTATCCTGATAAAGTTTCTGGCAGTTTACATTGCCGGATTCGCTTACAGTATATTTTTTGCGCTTGCCGGATTAGTTATCGGCGTGGCGCTGTTCGGGGTGGCGCCATCGCAGGTGGTGATACTTTCGGGGCATTTTTTCGGGGCGCAGATAACGGTTATGAACAACTCTGAAGCCCTGCTGCTTTACGCAGCGACCGCATTGTATTTTTCGTTTTCCTTAATGACTCTCGGTTCGATGGCGCTCTTTTTTTCCACGATCTTCAACCGGATGAGTTCGGCAGCAATCACAGTGGTAACGATTTATTTTGTGTCGTCAGTAGCCAGCTCGCTGCCTTTTGCCGCGGCGATCCGGCCGTGGCTGATATCGGAAATTATGAACAATGCTTTTCTGCTCTACATCGCACCGCTGCCGTGGGGCAAACTTACAGCGAATCTGGCATTGCTGGCAATATATATATGCAGTTTTCTCTTGTTTTCGCTTTTGACATTCAATTACAAGGATATAAAATAATGAAAAAAAATCTTGCAATAAGCGATTCAGAACTTGAAGTACTCAAAGAACTCTGGCAGGAACCCTCTCTGACCGCGCGTCAGTTGGCGGAGCGTCTGCAGAAACGCACCACCTGGAGCGAACCGACCATCAAAACATTATTGTTGCGACTGCTGCAGAAAAAAGCTGTCACCCGCAACACCCGGGATAAAGTATTTGTCTATTCCGCCGCGATCGGCTGCGAAGAGTACCGTTATACCGCCGGCAGAAATCTGCTTGACCGGCTTTTCAACGGCGTTGCCGGCGAACTTGTTACCTGTCTGGTGCGCAATGAGGCAATGAGCAGCAGAGAAATCGAAGAACTTAAAAAACTGCTGGACAAAGCCGCGCAGAAATGAGTCACCTGATCATACCGGTTACAGTTATGCTCCTGCGCGGGGCATTGAGCGTACTTCTGCTTGCCGGGGCGGAAGCGATCTTTGCGGACAAATTGAGTGCCCGTGTCAGGCGCGTTTTATGGATCATTTGTATATTTTCAATGATGCTGCCGCAGCCTGAATTTGCCTTTCAGCCATTTGCCATAGATTTAAGCGAATTCCAGACACAGGTCATCGATGCTGCGGATGCCCACCCGTGGGAATTTACCGATTGGCTGCGTCAGATGCCGCTGGCACCGTTTTTCAGCCGATGGGCAGGCTGCATACCGGGGCTGTCGCGCCACAATTATCCCTATTTTCTGATGTTTATACTGATGACGGTACCGGCTGTTTTCATTCTGATTTTTTCCTATTTACGGAGTCGGAAACGCACCGCCGGCTATAAAATCGTCACCGATGAACGGATCAACCGTATCTGGCACCAGGTACGCGGCAAACATTATTACGCGCCGCGACTGCTGGATTCCGGAGCAGAAAATCACCCGCCGGTACTGTTCGGATTTTTCCGTCAGAAAGTTCTGCTGCCGGTTAAAGCGATGGAAAAATTCAGCGACAGCGAAGTGGAACTGCTCCTGACTCACGAATTTATTCATTACCGCAGCGGAGACGGCTGGGTGAATATACTGACACTGATCTTCTGGCCGTTCTGCTGGTTCAATTTATTTTTCATTGCCGCCCGGCGCCATTTGAGGATCAATTGCGAACTTGCCTGCGATGCTGAAGTATTGAAGCGCTATCCGGAACGGCTCAGTGAATACGGCAATCTGCTGTTGAAATTTGCCGGAAGCGCCAAACCGTCCTCAACTGCGCTGGCGTTCAGAGAATATTCAAATGAGCTTAAAATGCGGATTTTTTACATACTTTATCTGCCGCAGCGGCAAAAGAGTTCGCTGACTGTAACGCTGCTTTTGCTGCTGCTTATGATTGCGCCGTTCGGACTCTTTTCGCCATTGCCGCCGCCGGATAAAAAACCGGCGTCAGCAACGGTGCAGCGTTCTCCGCAGAAAATACCGCTTTCTTCAGAATAATGGAGTACCGATGATCCGCGCTGCCCGCACGGAACCTTTCTGGTGCTGGGCTATGTGCATAGAACGGTTGTCGCCGACTACATAATATTCGTTGGCGCCCACCTTGACCGGAGCCATATTCCAATCGGATTTATATTTTACATATTCTTCTTCGATCGGTTGACCGTTGATAAACAGTTTGCCGTCACGGAACTCGACAAATTCTCCCGGCATACCGACAATGCGCTTGAGAAAGTATATATTATTGTCGTATTTTATAATGACTATATCGCCCCGCTGCGGATCGCGGAAACTGTAACTGCCGCGCCAGCAGAAGGTAAATCCGCTGGAGTCCACGGTCGGCTCCATACTTGCCCCGGATATGACGCACGGCACCAGCAGAAATTTGAACACCACCACTGCCAGCAGCGCAGTTATCCCCAGCCGCAGAAAAAACCACCGGTCAGGACGCGGCAGAAAAAAATTGCGTATAACGCTCCAGATTTTTTCAAATTCAGATCCAGTTGTTTCAGCCATAATTTTACGCTTGCTCCTGCAGAAAATCCATAAATGCCTCACCGGCATTTGCCACATTCTTATATTGCAGATTTGGATATTTTTTAATTGTTTCCATACCGTATCCGGTACGAACCAGATAACTTGCCGCACAACCTGCATTGCGTCCGGCATCCAGATCGCTTACCCGGTCGCCGATCATAAGGGACTTGCTCATATCGATATTCAAATCTTCCGCCGCTTTGAGCAGCATTCCCGGTTCCGGCTTGCGGCAGCTGCACGCCCCGCTGAATTCAGGGTGATGCGGGCAGTAGTAAAAAGCATCGATCTTTTCATTATATGCACTTAAAAGCTCCTGAATCCGGTTATGTACAGCTGTTATATCGCTTTCGGGATATTTGCCGCGCGCCACCCCCGCCTGATTGGTTACTACCACCGCCAGAAAACCGTGCTGATGTATGGCTTTCAGAGCTTCGACAATACCGGACTCAAGAATGGTTTTTTCCGGTTCGTGCAGATAGTCAACTTCCACATTCACCACGCCGTCGCGGTCAAGAAAACAGGCTTTGCATTTGCCGGAATCGGTTGTATTACTCATAAAAATTCAAAATCCTTTCAAAAAAAATTTGCACTTTATTATATATATGATACATTGACTTGAAATATTGTCAAGGAGATTTGTAAAAAAATGGGTACAATTGAGGAAATTTTAAAGAAACTGCGATCCGGATCGATCGATCTGGCAACAGCTTTTGCCCTTGCCGCCAATGACGGCAGCGGCGAAATACCTGTTGCGCAGGATGGGAGCGACTTGGTCGTCGCCCGGCTTGACCGGACCCGGGAAACGCGCTGCGGATTCCCCGAGTTCATATATGGCGCCGGGAAGACGGTCGAAGAGTTGCTTAAAATTGTGCCGGAACTGTATGAAAGCGGTGCAAATCTTCTGGCAACCCGCCTCAAGATGGATAGCGGCAAAGTTTTGCAGGAAACATTTCCGCTTGGCAAGTACGATCCGCGCAGCAGCACATTCCTGTGGAAACAACCCGATCAGGTAATGCGCGGCAAAGTGGCAATCCTTGCGGCAGGTACCAGCGATCTGCCGGCAGCAGCTGAAGCGGCAATGACGCTTGATGCCTGCAATATCAATGCGGAATTGATCGTGGATGTGGGCGTGGCAGCAATCCAGCGGCTATTCAAAGTGCTGGATAAACTTACCGATGCCGATGCAGTAATTGCTGCAGCAGGTATGGAAGGAGCGCTGCCGAGCGTAACTGCCGGATTGATCAAAGTTCCTGTCATAGCACTGCCGACCAGCGTGGGGTACGGCGCCAATCTGCAGGGGCTGACCCCGCTGATGGCTATGCTCAACAGCTGTGCAAGCGGCGTGACCGTGGTCAATATTGACAATGGTTTCGGAGCAGCCTGCGCGGCGGCGCGGATAGTCAACTGCAAATACAGTACCGGACAAACTTCTCTTAACTGATAAACTTGCGCTTTTTTCGTTGCATAATATCGGTTTACAACTGGCAGAAAATGTATTTTGGCATTATATTAATTAAATGATTATTTTTAAAAATTTTTATATACAGGTGAAAAAATGAGCAACATATCCAATTACCGGTCCCCCGAACCGATTCCGGTCAAGTCACGCCAGTGGCCCGACCGGGTTATAACCGCCCCGCCGACCTGGGTGAGCGTAGATTTGCGTGACGGCAACCAGGCTCTGCCCATACCGATGTCGCCGGAAACCAAACTTGAATACTTCAAGATGCTCTGCGAAATCGGTTTCAAAGAAATCGAAGTGGGTTTCCCCTCGGCTTCGCAGGACGATTTTGACTTTGTGCGGCAGCTGATCGAAGAAAATCTCATTCCCGATGATGTAAAGATTTCCGTACTGACCCAGGCGCGCGAACATTTGATCAAGCGTACAGTTGAATCGCTTGCCGGGGTCAAACAGGCGATCATCCACTGCTATGTGGCAACCAGCGATCTGCACGGCAAATTCGTTTTCAACAGTGATCACCTGCAGGTTGAGCAGATGGCAATCAACGGTACACAGCTGGTGCGCGATTATGTGGAAAAAGCCGGTTTGAAAGATGTTATCAGCTACGAATTTTCGCCGGAAGAATTTACCGACAGCGATATAAACTTTGTGATCGATGTCTGCAAAAAAGTCAAGGAAACCTGGGGAAAATCCGCCAAGCCGGACTTTATATTGAATCTGCCCGCAACCGTGGAACGGCGCCCGCCCAACCAGTACGCGGATATGATCGAATATTTTATCGGCAATTACCCGTATATGGACGAAACCACCATCAGCATCCACGCCCATAACGATCAGGGTTGTGCCGTGGCAGCAAGCGAACTGGCGCTGCTGGCGGGTGCGGAGCGCGCGGAAGGCACCATTTTCGGGCACGGCGAACGCACGGGCAATCTGGATATACTGGTGCTGGCGTTGAACCTTTACAGCCGCGGTATTGAAACGGGGTTGGATTTTTCCAATCTGCCCAAGATCGTCGATACCGTGGAACAGGCTTCGGGCATAGATGTGCATTGCCGCCACCCCTATGCGGGGAAGCTGGTCTTTACGGCATTTTCCGGTTCGCATCAGGATGCAATCCGCAAAGGTATGGAACGGCGCGAAGAGATCGGTCAATTTTTCAACCAGGGTTGGAAGATACCTTATCTGCATATCGATCCGCGCGATGTGGGGCGCGATTACGAACAGCTTATCCGCATCAACAGCCAGTCAGGCAAAGGCGGAGTTGCGTATGTACTGGAAAAGGAATTCGGTATTTATGCACCTAAAGCAATGCATCCGGCGCTGGGCGCAGCAGTGCAGAAAGTCACCGACAAGCTCGGCGGCGAAATCACTGCGCAGACCGTACGGAATATTTTTGAAGAAAACTTTGTGAATCTGGATGCACCGTACCATATTTCCGAGTATTCGCGTATTACGCAGAATATTGCCGCCGGTCAGGTGGAAATACAGTTTACGCTCCGCTGCGGCGATAAAGAAGAAATTATCTCCGCAGTAGGCAACGGTATTCTTTCGGCAGTGGCAAGCGGCTTGCAAAACAGCTCGCTGGTGCCGGAATTCAAGCTCGAAGATTACTCCGAACATACTATGGGCAAAGATAAAAACGCCACCGCACTGGCATTTGTCGGGATCCGGCTTGCCAGCAGCAAAAAACTGGTGTACGGTGCCGGTTCGCATCAGGATATTGCCCGTACCGCAGTGGCGGCTCTGGTAAGTGCGCTCAATTGCGCGGTGCGTGAAGGGTAATACTTTGCTGCAGAAAATAAAAAGCATACTCCCGGGCAGAACAGGAAAACTGTTCCGCTGGAGTGTGCTTTGTTTTTTTACGGCAGTATTGCCCGATTTACAGGCAGGGTCTGAAGAGATCGCCGATGATTTGAGTCAATTCAGAAAAATGCGTCCGGCGGTTATGGAACCTGCGGCTGAACGGCAGAAAAAAATCTTTTCTATAGCTGTGGATGAAGAATTTTTCCGCGAAATAACCGATTTGAAAAGTCAGGTTCGCTTTATTACTGCCGGCGGCACCAGTCTGCCTTTTGCCCTGATAAGAGCCGCCGCCCCCGCAACAGTATCCAATGAATTGCAGCTGCCCGGAAAAATCATCCGCAGTCAGAAACTCTCTGACGGCAGAAACGCGGTTGACTTTGAACTGGAATCGGATAACCGCAAAGTCAGTGTAATAGAACTTATCGGCGGAAAATTCCAGCCGGAAGCGCATCTATCCATAGCCGTCGGCGACGGCAGAAACTGGCAGACGGCACTGGAAAATATTATTCTGCCGGATATTTCAACGCTGCCGGAAAGCGTCAATCGCCGCTTTCCTCTGCCGCAGCCGCTGCGTGGAAAATTTGTGCGGCTGATCCTGGATAAAGGTGATTTCCAGAGTCTGGAAGCGCTCCGCATCTATGAATCGATTCCCAGGATACAGCCCGATATACCGCAGCAGAAAGAGTATCAGCTGCAGGAAATATCCCAAAAGCATACCGGCAGCGCCTTAACCCTGCTTTACCACGCGGATTCAGTACCTCTTGTACAGCTGAAAATAACATTCAGCGGTAAATTATACCTCTATAAAGTTATGCTGCTGGGCAGCAATGACCGCCGCGAATGGTTCCATATAACAGCCGGAACTCTGCGGAAGATCCATCAGGATCAGGCTGATACACTGGAATTTCCGGAAATACGCTGCAAATATCTGCTGTTGAAAATCGAACTTCCGCCGGAAACTGCGCCGGGAACTCCGGCAATAACAGCAATGGGCAGTGTATATTTCTGGCAGATACCGGCTTCTGACGGCAATGATAAATTGAATATCTATTACGGTACCACTAACGTATTGCCGGAAAAGAGTTTCCCGGCAGCATCGGCAGCCGCCGCGGCTCCGGATTACCGATTGCTGCCGGCGCAAAACAATATTCTGCACAAAACCGGGGTCAGCGATCGCAGTTCGTGGCGGCATCTGATCGGCGCGTTATTTGTCCTGCTTGCGCTGCTGATTCTGCTGGCAGTTTTCGGCGAATTGAAGCGTTCCGGCAAATATCTGCCGATGGATTAAGTTTACGCCCGGTAGATAGTCGGATCGGCAACTTTGGCGGCGGCAAAACCGGCTTTACGCAGTATGCAGCTGTCACACACGCCGCAGGCACGGCCCTCATCATCAGCCTGGTAACAGCTTACGGTCTTGGAGTAATCCACTCCCAGCGCGATTCCGCGCTGTATTATTTCCGTCTTGCTTAAATTCTGTAAAGGCGTGCGGATATCGAATACCCAATTTTCATCGCAGGCACAAGTACCGAGCCGCGCGACTTCAGTAAACGCTTTGATAAACTCCATACGGCAATCCGGATAACCGGAGTAATCCACGCTGTTGACTCCGATATAGATGGTACGCGCGCCGATCGCTTCAGCATAAGCCGTTGCCAGCGAAAGAAAAACCAGATTGCGCGCCGGCACATACGTTACCGGCACTGTGGAACCGTCCACCGTGCGGTTTTCCGGCACCGCAATATCATTGCTGGTCAGCGCCGAACCGCCCCATAAACGCAAATCCACCCGCATAACCTTGTGTTCGGTCGTACCGATTGCCGCAGCAATTCTCCCGGCTGCCGCCAATTCACTGGAATGGCGCTGCTGATAATCAAAACTCAAAGCGTAAACCGCAAAGCCTTCACTGCGGGCAATCGCCAGACAGGTTGCGGAATCAAGTCCGCCGGAAAGCAGCACTACTGCTTTGGGTTGGGTATTATAATTCTGCATAGCAAATCCTTATTTTATTACTTAAAAAAGGCGCATCTGTCCGTCGTTTTCGCTGTTTTTTCCAGCATTCAACGGCATCTTGCGGATGCGCTGACGGCGCGCGATGTCGCTTAAATTCGATTCTGCCGCAACCGGAGCGGTACGGGGTGAATTGGATGAGCACTCCAGATCATTGAGTATCTCGCCAGCGCGTTTGATGACCGCTTTAGGCAATCCTGCCAGCTGGGCAACGTGGATACCGTAACTGCGGTCGGTGGCACCGGGCACTATCTGTCGCAGAAAAATTATTTTATCGCCATATTCGCGCACCGCAATATTGTAATTATTAACGCCGCGCTTTTCTTCCGCCAGCTGGGTAAGTTCGTGGTAATGGGTGGCAAACTGCGTACGGCAGCGGCAATGTTCATCATCGTGCAGAAATTCCGCCACTGCCCAGGCAATGCTCAAACCGTCAAAGGTACTGGTACCCCGGCCGATTTCGTCAAGGATCACCAGACTGCGATTGGTAGCGTAATTGAGGATATTGGCTGTTTCGACCATTTCCACCATAAAAGTACTCTGCCCGCGCGCCAGATCATCTGCCGCCCCCACCCGGGTGAAGATGCGGTCAATCAGACCTATTTCTGCAGAATCTGCCGGAATGAATGATCCGATCTGCGCCATAACCGCAAGCAATGCCGTCTGGCGTATATAAGTGGATTTACCCGCCATATTCGGCCCGGTAATAAGCATCATCCGGTGGGCATCGCCATCTAAAAGGCAATCGTTGGGAACAAAGCTCTCGCTCTGCATATTAAGCTCCAGCACCGGGTGCCGGCCGCCTTTGATGACAAGTCTGTCGCCTTCGGAGATCACCGGGCGCACATAGCGGCGCTCTCTGGCGCACTCGGCAAACGATGCTATAACATCCAGCACCGCAATCTGCCGCGCCGTATTCTGAATTTCCAATGTGTGTTCCAATGCCATCTGCCGCAGCTGCTGAAAAAGTTCCACTTCCAGAGCTTTTGCCTTTTCTTCCGCGCCCAGGATCTTGCTTTCCAGCTCTTTGAGTTCAGGCGTGATAAAGCGCTCGGCATTGACAAGGGTCTGTTTGCGGACATAATCATCCGGCACCAGCGCAAGATTGGATTTGCTCACTTCTATGTAATAACCAAATACGCTGTTGTACTTGACCTTCAGAGATTTGATTCCGGTGCGTTCCTGTTCGCGGTTCTGAATGTCTGCCAGCCAGCCCTTGCCTTCGCTGGCGGCACTGCGCAATTCATCCAATCCGGCGTGATAACCACTGCGGATAATGCCGCCATCAGAGATAGTCAGCGGCAATTCATCGTTCAGCGCCCGGATTATTTCATCAGCAAGTTCCGGCTGCGGCACGATCTGGCACTCTGTTTCGCGCAAAAGCGGAGCATCAAATTCTTCCAGCAGCGCTTTCAAGCCCGGCAATATATTCAAACTCACCGCCAGCGCCGCCAGATCGCGCGCGTTGGCATTGCCCAGATTCAATCTGCCGGTAATGCGTTCAAGGTCGCGCACCACATTGAGAGTTTCAACTATTTCGCCCAAAGTAAGCGGGTCATCGCGGAGAACCTCCACGGCATCCAGCCGGGAATCGATCTCATTTTTATCGTAAAGCGGACGCAATATCCAGTCGCGCAGCAGACGGCTGCCCATCGGAGTACCGGTTTTGTCCAGTGCGCCCAGCAGAGTAACACTTTTATCGCTGCCGTACATCGGTTCAACCAGTTCCAGATTGCGCTGACTTATGGCATCCAGTTCCATAAAATTGCCGGGGCGGCAAACTTTGAGTTTGCTGATATGCCCGATCTCCTGCCGCAGATTTTCCGAAGCATAATGCAGCACCGCCGCCGCCGCGCCGATGCCGGCTGTAAGTTCGCGGCATCCCAGACCATCCAAACTCAACACAGCAAAGTGGCGCAGCAGCGCATCACGCGCAAAGTCATTGGCAAAGATCCAACTCTCCACTTCTGTAAACATCATATTGCCGCGAACAGCGGGCAGTTTGCCGTCAAGTTTCCACTTTTCCAGTACCCCATCCGGCACCAGACACTCGTGAGCGGCAAGGCGCACAAGTTCGCTTTCCAACTGACTTACGGAGTCAAATTCAGTAACATTGAACACCCCGGTTGAAATATCCAGTGCCGCCAGTGCACAGCGTTTTTTCTCCCAGTTCAATGCAGTCAGAAAGTTGCTCACCTGCGGTTTGAGCACACTGGAGTCGATCACCGTCCCCGGTGTGATGATGCGGGTGATGGCACGCTTGACAATACCTTTGGCAAGTTTGGGGTCTTCCATCTGATCGGCAATTGCCACTTTGACTCCCGCATTGAGCAATCGCGGCAGCTGGGCATCCAACTGGTGCCAGGGGAATCCGCACATCGGGTAGCCCTGACGCTTGGTCAGGGTCAGCTCCATAATGGCGCTGGCTCTGACCGCATCCTCAAAAAACATTTCATAAAAATCCCCCAGACGGAACAGCAGTATTGCATCAGCAGGAATTTCCGCTTTAGCACTGCGGTACTGCTGCATCATAGGGGTGAGCTTGCCTTCAGCCATTGTATTGCCGCTTTCTCTTTATGCTTCAGCAATCGCCGAGAGTCTTCAAAAGTTTGGGTATGGCGCGTTCAAACCGGACACCGTAGTTTTCGTGATCCGGGTCGGCAATAGTCAAAGCAATACTTTCCACAGTATTGTCAGCGGCAATTTTCAACGCTTCAGCCAGACTCTTTCCGCGCATCAAAGCGCCCACAGCAGTACTGGCAAAGACATCGCCCGTACCGTGAAACGAAACATTAAGGCGCTTGTGATAATAGCTGAAAAACTCATTTTTTACCGCATCATACCCCATCAGACCGACCTTTTCAGGATCAAAACTCACCCCGGTAAGCACCGCACATTTAGCCCCCAGTGCGGTAAGTTTTTTTAACGTGGTTTTGATATATTCTTCATCATATCCAGTCAGTTTGCAGGGTTCACCCAGCATAAATGCCGCTTCGGTAAGGTTCGGCACCACCACATCTGCCTTGCTGCAAAGTTTTGCCATAGCCAGGGCAAATTCCGGCGTGAATCCGGGATAAAGTCTGCCGTTATCCGCCATAACCGGATCCACAAAAATCAGATTATCAGCGGTTTTGAAATCATCAAAAAACCTGCTGACCAGATCCAGCTGTTCAAAACTGCCGAGATAGCCGGTGTAAATGGCATCAAAAATAAACTTTTCGCGCTTCCAGTGTTCCGTTATAGGTGTGATATCTTCAGTAAGATCGCGGAATGTAAATCCGGTAAACATCGTGTGAGTGGACAGAACCGCCGTAGGCAGAATACTTGTTTCAATACCCATAGCCGAAATAATCGGCAGAGCAACCGTCAGTGAACACTTCCCGACACAGGAGATATCCTGAATTGAAATAATGCGTTTCATATCCATAGTCTCTGATCCTTTTATTTTATTTATAAAATAACTTTTCTATAATTTAACTCTTCAATGGATATTTTTCAACACCGGAACTGTTTTTTATGCAAAAACATCCCAAATATTCACACTGCCGGCTTGCAATATGAGTGATAACGGGTTATTTTTAACTCCGTTAATCAAGCGATCAGGGGTTTCAAGTGGATTCAAGGCACAGAGTATTTTTTACAGGGCTGACAGTTGCGGCGGCAGTTATCGTGCTGCGGATGCTTTTTCTGGCAGCATCCGGCGGCAGAGCTTACCGTGCCGAAAGCAGTAATATTGCCGAAGAAAAGGGCAGACTGCCCGCTATCCGGGGGCGGATATTCGATAAAAACAATTCGCTGCTGGCGTGGTCGGAACGCAGCTATGACCTGATTCTTAAAGCTCGCGGAACTCCGGAGGAGGAAAAGCATCTTCAGCGGCTGCTCAAGAAAAATTTCAACTTTACCCTGCCCGGAAAAGAAACAACTCTGCCCATTATCATAAAGTACGCTCTTACCGGTGACGAACTGGAAAAAGCCGATGATCTTGCAGAAAAATACCCATCCCTTGCCGTGGAACTGCGCTGGGAACGACGCTGCAGCGCAACTGATCCCCGTCTGGGCAAAGTCCGTCAGACCGGCGGCACCGAAGAAGGCATCAGCGGTTGGGAAAAAGAATTCAATGACCGTCTGCGCGGCAGAGAGGGGACTTTTTCAGTTATGTGCGACCGCCGCGGCCGCTGGATGAACTCCACATTCAGGATCATAACCCCTCCGCAAAGCGGCGAAGATATTTATTTAAGCGAAGAACACTACGGAAACTCCGCCAATGAGCAAACGCAATGAACAATCGCAAGCGATAAATCTGCATTCTCTGCTTACAGGCGTACTGGCAACAGTTATTACGCTGTGGGGCCTTACCGGCATTTACCGTACACTGGCAATGCAGAACAACTGGAGTTATTTTCTGCTGCGGCAAAGTTTATGGGCTGCGGCAGCGTGGCTGATTTTTGCGGTAACTGTGCGGATAAAATTTTCCACGCTTATGCGCTGGAGCCCGGCAGTCGCCGTACTGGGAGCTTTGTCGATGCTGCTGCTGCCATTTTGCGGTACGCAAGTAAACGGTATGTACGGCTGGTACACCATAGGTTTATTTACCATACAGCCGTCAGAAATATTCAAGATATTTTACATTCTTGCCATAGCAAGAGTTTTTTACACTCCGGATATTCCGGAAAAAATGCGCTTTCCCGCTGCGCTGGCGATCATACTCTGCGCGGCGATGCTTTTGCTGATTCAGCCGGATCTGGGCACTATGAGTGTCTATATTGCGGGAGGGCTGGGGGCGCTCTATTTCTGCAATGCCAAACTCAAACACCTGCTTTTGTCCATCGGAGTTGGAATATTTGCTGCTGCGGCAGCAATACTGCTCCATTCCTATATGCGCGCACGGCTTTTCAACTTTTTCAATCCGGACTTCGACCCCACCGGCGGCAGCTGGCATCTGCACCAGTTTGCCATTGCCGTATCGCGCGGCGAATGGTTCGGGGTAAAGGGCGATATGGCGGTATGGAGCAACAGTTTTCTGCCGCTGGCACACAACGATTCGATATTTGCTGCAATGTGCGAAATACTCGGGTTTTGCGGCGGTATCGTACTGCTTGGGCTGTACGCGTGTCTGTTTTATCAACTCTTTGCGATTTCCAGTTGGCGGCGCGACAAACTGCGCCGGAGCGTGATCGACTCGGCAGCGTGCCTTTTGCTTTGCCAGTGCATCATCCACATTGCCGTGAATCTGAACTTGCTGCCGCCGACCGGAATCACTCTGCCGCTGATAAGTTACGGCGGCAGCTCTCTTGTGGGTACAATGCTGACATTGGCAGTAATAATAAGTGCGGGCAAACCGGAATAAACTCCGGATTGCCCGCACGGATTTGACCGGTTCAGATCGTTACATCATTAAAGTTTTTTCAGGCGGTATCCGCCGCCGGGAACATCTTCAAGCGCGTAGCCTTTATTTTTGATTTCATCACGCAGACGGTCAGATTCAGCCCAGTTTTTATTTTTCCTGGCTTCCAGACGCGCCTGGGCAAGTGCTTCGATTTCAGCGGGTACAGAGTTATCCGCCGCCAGCGCTGTATCCACATCCAGACAGGCCCAGACTTGATCAAAAGTGCGGAACGCTTCCAGCATAACTGCGCCGCCTTTTGCAGAAACCGTGTTGACAGCAAGCAGTTTATTTGCATCGTGAAAAAGCCCGTAGATCGCCGCCGAAGCCTCGGCAGTATTAAGATCGTCGAACATCGCCGCCTTGAAAGCCGCAACCGCCTTATCAGCAGCAGCTTGAGCAACGCCATCAGCGGAGCCGTCTCCGTTGGCGGCGGCAAGGCGCACAAAGCAGTCGTCGAATTTCCGGAGCGTTTCGCGCGCCTGATCGAGCGCATCAAAAGTAAAGTTGAGCTTTTTGCGGTAGTGCGTACTCATCAGCACATAACGGATCTCGCGGCCGGTTCTGCCCTGATTTTCCAGATCGCGCAAGGTAAAGAAGTTGCCCAGCGACTTGGACATTTTTTCGCCGTTGACCATCAAATGAGCGCAATGCAGCCAGTAGTTTACATACTTTACTTCGTTAGCGCCTTCGCTTTGGGCGATCTCATCTTCGTGATGCGGGAACATATTATCTATACCGCCGGTATGGATATCGAAAGTCGGCCCCAGATATTTCATAGCCATTGCCGAACACTCAATGTGCCAGCCGGGACGGCCCTTGCCCCAGGGCGAATCCCAGACCACATCGCCGTCTTTTTCGTCCCAGGCTTTCCAGAGGGCGAAGTCGGCAACAGATTCCTTGGCATACTCATCGGTTTTGATACGCACGCCGGCGCGCTGATTTTCGCGGTCGATATTGGCGAGCTTGCCGTAAGCGGGGAACTTGTCAATAGCAAAGTAGATGCTTTTATCTTCAGCGATATAAGCGTACCCCTTGTCAAAAAGCTTCTGGATAAGCGCGATCATTTCGGGAATATGCTCGGTAGCCGCCGGATATACCGCAGCGGGATGGATGCGCAGTTTTTTCAGGTCTTCAAAAAACGCCTTGATATAGCGGGCGGTGAACTCTTTGAGCGGCAGATTTTCTTTCTGCGAATCGCGGATGGTTTTGTCATCAACGTCAGTAAGGTTCATAACCTGTTTAACATCATAGCCCGCCAGCCGCAGAGTCCTGCAGAGTATATCCTCAAAAGTATAAGCGCGGAAGTTGCCGATATGGGCAAAGTTGTAAACCGTAGGTCCGCAGGTATAGAGACCGACTTTACCCTCCTGCAGTGGTTCAAACTCCTGCAGGCGGCGGGCCATAGTATTAAAAAACCGTACTTTTTCAGCCATTTTTATAGATTTCCTTCAAGTTGGATATTTTAAGCAAACTAATACACTAATTAAGATACCACACCTAAAGGTTTAAGGCAAGTAAAAAGTAAGTTTTTTCCCGCATTTTTTACTGCAGGAAAATAAAGAAAAAATCTTCTGCTGAAAATTTTTAATCTTTATTTACCGTAAACTGATTTTAACCGGTCATATGCTTTCTGATAATCGTAAGCAGAAATCCGGCTCCGGAATTTTTCAAGCAACATATCCTTGTTGTCCCCAGTGACCAGGTAATCCCCTCTTTTCATACAAGATATCATCCAGGAATTGATTTTACTTGAATAATGACTTAAATCTTTGTAGTTATTAAAATCTTCAGTGATTTGAAAAGCTGTTTCAAAATCATATATCTTTACATTTTCCACACGCAGCAGAGTATCGACATAACGGCTCTTGAATTTAATATATTCATCTGTATTGATCCCCCGGTATCTCATAATTGAAAAAGGAGGGAAAAATATCAAAAACTCGGTTTCAGAATATTTTTCAAGCAATGGCAGCAGATGAACTGCTATATTTTTTTCTGCTTTTTTTATTAATTTATCACTGGAATAATCATCAGGGGTATGATCTTTATACAGAAGAGCCTTTGCAAAATATTTTTCTGAACAGGGGCGTGTTTTATCCCAACGGTAGATATCATCCCAGTTAGTATATTTTACCTTGCCACGGCAAATACCTGACACAAACTCAAATGCTTCAGCAAAAAAATCAAATGAAAAACTTTTTCTGAATAAAAACCAATCGGGATTTTTACTGTAGTAGCCCTGTTCAATATTACTCAAAGTCTGCTCTCTGTGTAAAAATATAGGCGAAAGATCAAACATAACCCTGTTGATTTTCTGATATCGTGCAGCTGAATCCAGCAAAAATCTGATCTCTGCAATATTGCAGGCGGAGATTGTAAGTTTTATAGATTTATTTCTAAATGCAGAATCAAATTCCGAACATTTGAAACATTGCGACATCGAACTGCCGGCAATAATTGCATTAAAATTAAATTTTCTTATGGCAATACTGCTGTATTGGCGCCCATCAATTCCAGCTAACGGACGATCAGAATTTAATTTAATCTGATTTACAGTATAGGTAAAAAATGCCAACAGTAAAATAACAACTATGCATAAGCTGAAAGTCAATATAAAAATTTTCCGTTCATTCATTGCTGAAACTCTCAAAAATTAAAATATAAAAATGGGGAATTGCGTCCTACACAGAAAAATCCGATTACAATAAAAATAATCGTCAGTAACATTCTCCAAAGGGGATACAACCGGAGTTTTTTATTCATTTCAAAAGAATTCGGCAACAGGAAAACTATAAGCAACGATATTCCGCCCAGCGCAAAAATAAAATCCTTATCAAACCCATACTCTTCAATTGCACGCCGGAAAGAACGCGAAAGCCACTGTATATTGCCGAAATCAACCATACTGCAAATGATTTCCCACGCCCGCTTGAAGGTTGTTGCCCGGAAAAACACCCAAAAGAAATTTACCAATATAAATGTAAGGACAATGGCCGGCACCCGTGGCAGTTCCAGAAACGGATATTTTTTCAACACGATTTTGCTCCAGACCCGGTGTACCAGAATACAGACCCCGTGCACGCCGCCCCAGAGCAGAAACAACCAGCTGGCTCCATGCCAGAGACCGCTCAAAACAAATACTGCAAGCAGATTTCCCAAAGTACGCAATGTTCCTTTTTTATTGCCGCCCAATGGTATGTAGAGATAATTCATCATAAATCGTCCCAGCGTTATATGCCAGCGGCGCCAGAAATTTGTAAAATCTGTTGATTTATATGGAGAATTGAAATTCATCGGTAAATCGATATTAAAAAACTTACCGATCCCGACTGCCATATCGCAATAACCGCTGAAATCAAAGTAAAGCTGCAGCGTGTATGCCAATGATACAAACCATCCTTCTGAAAAATTCAACGGAGTGCCGGAATTAAACCCGGTATCTGCAACAATTGTCAGCGTATCTGCCAAAAAACATTTTTTAATCAATCCGCAGGCAAACAGAAAAAGACCTTCATTCATATTGCTCCAACAAACACCTCTCCGGGACGCGTCATTGAATTGCGGAAGCATCTCTTCCGGCAGCACAATCGGACCGGCAATCAGCTGTGGAAAAAATGTCACAAAAAGAGAATAATCAACAAAACCGTATCGTTTATTGCTCCCGCGGTAAGTATCTATTAAAAAAGAAAGCTGCTGAAAAGTATAAAAACTGATCCCAAGCGGCAACAGCACAGAAAAGCAATCAAATGTGCTGCCAAAGAAAAAGTTAAGATTTTCCAGCAAAAAACCTGTGTACTTGAAATATCCAAGAATACCGATATTTAATACACAGCCAGCGACCAGCATCAAACGCCTGATCGCGGTAAACGTTAGATTCCCACATCTTACGCAAAGCAGATAGTTGATAATAATAGAAACAACTAATATTACAACATACGATGGCTTAAAAAAACCGTAAAAATAAACAGAGGCCAATACCAGAAATAATTTAGCATATATAAATGGACAATACTTTTCCAGCAATCGGTAACCGGCAAATACTGCCGGGAAAAAAGCCAAAAGAAATATATATGAATTAAAAAGCATTTCGAACCGTCATTATAATATACTGTGTTGTAATTTTCTATCCATCCGGAATATGGCAACAGTTGAAATTTATTTATTGTAAAGTTCGCGGATGTTGGCTATGGATTTTCTGGTACATTCGGCGGTTTCGGCCCCTTCGTATTCCACGCACGCAGACTTGATAAATTCCATCTCTTTGAATTTCTCCAGCGTTCCGGCAAGATCCAGCGAGCCTTCGCCGACAATGGAATCAACGTGTTTGCCGTTGCGTTCCCACACAAAATCCTTGAAGTGGATCCCGTACATACGGTCGCCGAACAACTCCATAAATTTAACCGGATTTTCCCGCTCGGTATGAATACACCACGCCGTATCCAGACAAAGCCCGATGCGTTTGGAACATTTACCGAACACATATCGCAGCGCCGTGGAATTACCCAGCCAATTGTAGCCGCCGTGGTTGTGTATTGCGGTCAGAATACCGTATTCTTCGCTCAATTTGTCGATCACTTTTACGATTTCTTCCCAGTTATCGGGGGTAAAAGTCAAACCGATAAGTCCGATACCGGCTTTTTTACCGAACTCAAAAAAACGACGGTTCCACGCTTCGTCCAGCTGCGCGCTCACCACGCCGATACCGTCAATGCTCACTCCATTATCAGCGTAATCGGCAATCACTTTATCCCAGGTTTCCGGTTCATCGTAATTGATATGTGCCGCCGAAAGATCCACCACGGTGCTTTCGCAGCTGCGGATGGTTTTGGCACACTCAATATTATCAGTAATGGTGCGGAATGAGTAACTCTTAACACCGATATTTTTGACCAGATCAAACATTCTCTTATCCCCGAAAATTTATAATTACAAAAACGCTGTTATCCTATAACAATAACACAGCTCTTGCTTTTTTGCAAATCATACAGCAAATTATCTTACGCTTTCATCCGTCGGGAAGTTATCTTTTTATCCTTCCACTCCACTTCGATTACTCCGGAAGCGGTCTTGTGCCGGTAACGGAAATACTCCAGATCGCCCGGATGCGGGTCAAGTACATACTCTTTGAACCCCGGTTTTGTCGGCCGCAAGCCCACCACCCAGCGGGGAATGATATTAGCAGGAGCTGCCCCCTAGGCGTGGCTCCAATCCTGATGCGGCTTGCAAATTTCGCTCCAGCCTTCCATTGTAATAGTGGAGCCTTGAGCAAGCATATTGAGCCAGCTGCGTTCGCCGCTGCCTGTAAGCATCTTCAGCACATAATCACTCTGATTGCCTTCTGCGCAGACTTCCAGCACATATTGGGCAGTATAAACACTGCAGGCAAATTTTTTACTGCAGATAAATTCCAGCAATGCGGCCTTTTCCTGTTCTTCGGCAATACCGAAGCGCAGCGCAAAAACTGCCGAATGCAATGCGGTGTGATCCGCTCCGATGGAATCCAGCGGAAAACCGTTGCGCCACATCGTGTTACGCAGCACTGAACGCAATTTCTGCGCTTTGAGCAAATAGGCTTCTTTATTTGTAAGTTCGTACATTGCCTGCAATGCCCCCACCCGATAGGCGTTGGGTACAAAGTTGCATTTGCCGAACACATATCCATCGCGGTCGCCCACGGGCCAGTCGATAATGTCGCGCACCTTGCCCGACGGAGCGATCAAGCCGTCACTTGTTTCGTATTCATCAAGCAGCGTTCTGTCCAGCCACTTGAGCCAGGAATCCACGCTGGCGCGGTCGCCGCTGTACAAATAATAATCGCGCGCCAGCACAGGAGTCAAAAGCTGCCATTCCGTGGGCCAGGTGGGGTAATGTTCAAAATAACTTATCGTATTGCGGGCAGTCTTATAGCTGCAGTCGCAGCAGAAATGCCCCAGCTGGTTGATATAAGCATCGCCCTCGTAGGGCCGCCGTTCACGGTCGCCGTCGATGTAATAACCGAAAACATTGGTCGCTTTGATCGAATATTTGCAGAATTCCCAAACCTTGTTGAGAGCGGCGTTGGAACTTTCAAACACCGCCGCATCGTCATCAAAGTCGTCAAACCAGACCGTGCGGGTCACTTTGACTTCGCCGTAATAGTGATTTACTTCCACATAGCGGAACGGTGCGATCTCGCCGCCGCACTCTGCAGGTGTCGGCGTATAACTCTGCTGATTACCGTAAGCGGGCTGAAATTCAGGAATGTTGAATTTATAGGTATTTGTACCCTCTTTTGCCATAAAACGGTCGATTATAAAAGTGCGCCAGCCGTGTTCGTGCAGAATCGTTGCCTGACTGCAGGCTTCGCCCACCACCACTTCGATAAGATGTTCTCCGTTAAGGGTCAGTTCAACTTCCAACTGACCGTAAGAAGCTTTGCCGAAATCAAAAAAACTGCGTCCCGCGGCTTCGCCGATAAGGACTTCTACTTTTTTCTGCATAAAACGCTCCTGTTATCGTGAGCCTGCCAGCTGCTGGATCGCCAGCCGCAGCAGATTTTCGGTACTGCATTCTTCGACCGACAGTTCCGAGGCGATCTCTGTTACCTTGCTCCGTGCCTGTTCGGACTTGAACCCCAGTTGTGCCAACGCCTGCAAAGCATCATTAACGGCACTGTTGCGGGGATCATCAACTGCGGCAGCTCCGCTGGCAGCAGCGTACCCTGCAGCAAAACTCAAATCCAGTTTGGGCAATTTATCCCGCAGTTCCACCACCAGCCGTTCCGCGGTGCGTTTGCCGACGCCGCTTATCTTGCTTAACAGTTTTACATCGCCGTTGATAATGGCACTGCACAGACTTTCCAGAGCCATACCGCTCAAGATCGCCAGTGCCAGTTTGCCGCCGATGCCCGAAACATCCAGCAGATTCACAAAAAGTTTGCGTTCATCCTTGCTGGCAAATCCGAACAGCGTTATGGAGTCTTCGCGCACCTGCGTGGAGATCCACAGTACCACCTCTTCGCCAGCGCGGGGCAGTTTATCAAATGTACTCATCGGTATCGAGCAATCGTACCCCACGCCGTTTACATCTACCAGACAGCTGGTGTAATCTGACTCGATCAAAGTACCTTTCAAGCGGCCGATCATACTTTTACCTCGTTTATGCCAAAGGGGTTATATCCAGCGATATATCGCTTGATTTGACCGAATGGGTCAAAGCTCCGCTGCTGGCAAAATCCACCCCTGCTGCGGCGATCTCTTTCAAACGCTCAATAGTGATATTGCCCGAAGCCTCCAGCTTGGCGCGACCCTGATTGCGGCGCACGGCTTCCGCCATATTTTCAGTACTCATATTATCAAGCAGTATATATTCGCAGCCCGACTGGAGTGCTTCATCGAGTTCTTCAAGGGTATCGACTTCGACTTCCACTTCCAGATCAGGATACATTGCGCGGGCGCGCTCCACGCTGCGGAGGATGCCGCCGGGGCCTTCCATACCCGCCATTTCGCGGTGATTGTCTTTGATCATAATACGGTCGTAAAGACCGATCCGGTGGTTGGAAGCGCCGCCGACTGCCACAGCGTATTTTTCAAGGTTGCGCCAGCCGGGGGTGGTTTTGCGGGTATCGAGTATCTGCATAGCATAATCTTTGACACAATCCGCATAGTTGTGCGCCATTGTTGCCACTCCGCAGAGCCGCTGGATAAAGTTCAGTGCCGTCCGTTCTGCAGTAAGCATAGCCACAGCGTTGCCGGTAATTTCGGCAATAACAGTTTTAGCCGGGCACTGGTCGCCGTCGTGCAGAATATATTTGAAATCACACGCCGGATCCAGTTTTTTGAATACCGCTTCCGCCACTGCCAAGCCGGCAAGCACGCAATCGCTTTTGGCATAAAGTACGCCCTTTGCCCGGGCATCGGCGGGAATAACCGATTTGCTGGTGGTATCACCGCGGTCGGCAAGATCTTCTTCCAGCGCCAGGTCGATCAGCAGATTTACACGCCGCATATCAAGTTCAGGACAGTTGTTCATAATATAAAAACTCCTTTACAGATAAAAATTGTTACTTCAAAGCGTACACCCCGCCGGGGGATTTACTGACAATATCGCGGATTTCCAGCGCCATAAGCGTTCCGGCAAGCAGCCCCGGAGCAATATCGAGCCTTTGACTCAATACATCAAGCGTGGCAGGACCGTTGACCGAAATATCCTGCCAGAGAGCTTCTTCCACATCGTTGAAAAGTTTTGCCGGTCCGGCAGTTATCACTTTTTCAACACTGCCGTTCTGCGGCATTTCTGCGGGCGACAATCCGGGCAGAAAATCAAAATCACTCAAAACATCCTGAAAACTCATCACCAGTTTTGCTCCGCAATCGCGGATCAGCGTATTGCACCCCGCCGCCTGCGGTTCATCGACCCGCCCCGGCAAAGCAAACACCGCCTTGCCCTGTTCCAGAGCCTGACGGGCGGTGATAAGCGCTCCGGAATCCAATCCGGCTTCGATCACCACAGTGGCCTGACAGAGCGCCGCCACAATGCGGTTGCGCCGCGGAAAAGACTGTCTGCTGACCGGAAAATCCATTGGGAATTCACTGATCAGTGCGCCGTTGTTTTTAACTATCGCCGCCGCCAGCGGAACGTGTTCCTGCGGGTGGATGCGCGAAAGACCTCCGCCCAATACCGCCACAGTTATACCGCCGGCATCCAGCGTGGCTTTATGCGCCGAAGCATCCACCCCGAACGCCAGACCGGAAACCACTTTCCAACCACTCAAAACCGCATCCGATGCAAACTGTTTTGCCATCCGGTCGCCATAAGCCGAAAGCCGCCGCGACCCGACGATTGCTACAGAATTGCAGGAAAAATCCGGCAAAGTACCGCGAACATACAACACCAGCGGCGGATCCGCAATTAAACGCAGCTGCTCCGGGTAATCACCGTCTTCGACAGTATAAATTCTTACTCCGGCACGGGCTGCTTTGGCAAGTTCGCCATCCAGATCGACATTATACTGCCAGCTGCCGACGGTCTCTGCCAGACTTGCTCCAATACCTTTGACTTCAGCAATTTCAGCTGCAGATGCCTTGAGTACCGACGCCGGCGAACCGAAACGGCGCACCAGCGCAGCATACCGGGCGTAACCGATACCGGAGATCATATTAAGTATTATACACGCCTCCCGGTCGCTGATCATAAAATATCCCCCAATGCAGCGCACAACAGTTTTTCATCGACCCCGCGCACGATTTCCACACTGCCGACGGCAGTCGGCAAAACCATTGTTATACCGCCGCGGGAATTCTTTTTATCGCTGTGCATAGCATTTATAATTGCTTCAATGTCACTATTTTCCGGCAGATTTACCGGCAGAAAAAGTTTTTTGAGCAGTTTATTCTGGATATCTTCCACTTCTGCACTGCATAAGCCCATAATCACCGCCAGACGCGCTGCCGCCGCCATACCGATAGATACCGCCATACCGTGCGGCAACGTGAAGTTGGAGAGTTTCTCCACGGCGTGACCGGCAGTATGACCGTAATTAAGAATGGCACGGCGGCCTTTTTCACACTCATCACCTGCCACAACTTCCGCCTTGCACGCACAGGAGCGTCTGATTATACTGCAGTAAAAATCCTTATTAAAACTGTTGAGTTTTTCCACATTATTTTCCAGCAGTGCAAAAAACTCTTTATCCATTATCATACCGTACTTTACGATTTCTGCAAGTCCGTTGCGCCACTGGCTTTCCGGCAGCGTATCGAGTACACTCATATCCATAGCCACCAGTCTGGGCTGATGAAATGCCCCCACCAGATTTTTACCTTCCGGCAGGTCGGCACCGGTCTTGCCGCCCACACTGGAATCGACCGCTGCCAGCAGCGTGGTCGGCAGCTGGATAAAATCGACTCCACGCATATAAATTGCTGCAGCAAAACCGGTAAGATCTCCCGCCACGCCGCCGGCAAGAGCAATAAAAACACTGCTGCGGTCAAGTCCGGCGTTTACTGCGGCGCGGCAGATATTTTCCACGCTTGCCAGGGTTTTATATTCTTCTCCGGGGGCAAGCACATAATCAACAGCAGCTACATTATCCAACTTCTTCAGTTCATCCAGCAGTTTCTGCAAATGCCCGGCATTGCAGATATTTTCATCACTTACCACCAACACTTTCCGGTTGGCAATATATTTATGCAGTTCCGGCAGCCATTCAGCAGTATCGCCCAGCAAAACCGGATAACTGCGTGCGCACAATTCAACGGTAAGAGATTCTAACATAGCAACAAATTTTTCCTCTGATAAACTGACTTCTTTTAAAAATATACAACATTTTTTTCATATACGCAAGTCAAAAACCCGCGAAAAAGCCAATTTTATACCTTACCACCCCCTTCCGGCAATGGCAAAAATCAGTTAAAGTGTTATATTAAATTGTTATAATTTTTTTCAACCATAAAATTTTAATTAAGGAATTTAAAGAAAATGAGCGAAATTAAAGAAAATGCTTTGATGGAAAAGATCGTATCTTTGTGCAAACGCCGCGGCTTTGTCTTTCCGAGTTCGGAAATTTACGGCGGTTTCAACGGCTTCTGGGATTACGGTCCGTACGGGTCGCGTATGAAGCGCGCCATCGAAGCACTCTGGTGGCACGAAATGGTCGAAACCCGCGACAATATCGAAGGTCTTGACAGCACCATCATCTGCCACCCCACCGTCTGGAAGGCATCCGGCCACCTCGACCAGTTCAGCGACCTGATGACCGACTGCAAAGACTGCAAAAGCCGTCACCGCGTTGACCAGATGGAAGACCCCACGACCTGCCCCAACTGCGGCAGCAAAAATCTGACCGAACCGCGCGAATTCAATCTGATGATGAAAACCTATGTCGGCCCGGTCTTTGACAATGAACACACCGCTTATCTGCGCGCTGAAACCTGCCAGCCGATCTTTGTAGATTTCCAGCAGGTGCGCAACAGTGCGCGTCAGAAACTGCCGTTCGGTATCGCCCAGATCGGTAAAGCGTTCCGCAACGAAATCAACCCGCGCAACTTCACTTTCCGCAGCCGCGAATTCACCCAGATGGAAATGGAATTTTTCTGCGATGGCGAACAGGGTATGGAATGGTTTGAATACTGGAAGGAACAGCGCATCAACTACTACAAGAACAAACTCAAGTTCACCGATGACTTCTTCCGCATTTACGAACACGAAAAGCTGGCGCACTACGCCAAGGCTGCTATCGATATTGAAGTCAAATTCCCCTTCGGCTGGGGCGAACTTGAAGGCGTTCACCACCGCGGCACCTGGGATATTTCGCAGCACAGCCAGTTCTCCGGAACTGATCTGCAGTATATTGATCACGACAACAAACGCAAAGTTATGCCCACTGTGATCGAAACTTCGGTCGGTCTTGACCGCACAATGCTGGCTCTGCTGGGCAAAGCCTACGATGAAGATACCGCCGCCACCCAGAAAGACGGTATGGATGAAGATGTGCGTATTGTTCTGCACCTGCCCCCGCTGGTCGCGCCGATCCAGCTGGCAGTGCTGCCGCTGTCCAAGAAGCTCAACGAAAATGCCGAAAAGCTCTACAAGGATATGAACAAGTATTTCCGCTGCGAATACGACGTTACCGGTTCCATCGGCAAGCGTTACCGCCGGCAGGATGAAATCGGTACTCCGCTGTGCCTGACCTTTGACTTTGATTCCGCCAGCGACAACGCCGTAACCATCCGCGACCGCGACACTATGCAGCAGGAACGCGTCAGCATAGACAATCTGCGCAGCTATGTGGAAGATGCTATCAACCGCTGATCAACGGGTTCACTTTTTACTGAAAGGCAAACTGTTATGGCTGAAGAAACTGTAAGCAGCAGCAATTTTATCCGGGAAATGGTCAAAGCCGACGTTGCCGCCGGCAAACACGGCGGCAGAGTGGAAACCCGTTTTCCACCGGAACCCAATGGTTATCTGCACATCGGACACGTCAAAGCCATCTGCCTGGATTTCGGCATTGCCGAAGAGTTCGGCGGGGTGTGCCATCTGCGTATGGATGACACCAACCCCACCAAAGAAGATGTCGAATACGTTGAATCCATTCAGGAAGATATCAAATGGCTGGGGTTCGACTGGAAAGAACATATGTACTTTGCCAGCGATTACTTTGAAGAAATGTACCAATGCGCCGTAAAACTGATCAAAAAAGGTCTGGCGTATGTCTGCGATCTTTCGCCCGAAGCGTGGGAAGAATACAAAGGCAATCTGACCACTCCCGGCAAGGAATCCCCCGGCAGAAGCCGTTCGATTGAAGAAAACCTCGATCTCTTTGAACGGATGCGCAATGGCGAATTCCCCGACGGAGCAATGGTTCTGCGCGCCAAAATCGATATGGCGTCGCCCAATATAACTATGCGCGACCCGGCAATCTACCGGATCCGCCACGCTCACCATCACCGGCAGGGCGACAAGTGGTGCATCTACCCGATGTATGACTTTGCACATCCCCTGGAAGATGCCATTGAAAAAATCACACACAGCTTCTGCACGCTGGAGTTTGAGATCCACCGTCCCTTCTACGATTGGCTGCTGCAGGCGCTGGATTGGGAAAATCCGCCTGTTCAGACCGAATTTTCGCGTCTGAACCTGACCTATACGGTTATGAGCAAACGCAAACTTCTGGAACTGGTGCGCGACAAACACGTTGCCGGCTGGGATGACCCGCGTATGCCCACTGTTTCCGGATTGCGCCGCCGCGGGATCCCGCCGAAAGCGATCCGCAAATTCTGCGAACTTGTGGGCGTAACCAAGTTCAACGCCACAACTGATGCGGCGTTCTTTGAACACTGCGTGCGCGAAGAACTCAATACTGAAGCATCGCGCTTTATGGCGGTACTTGACCCGGTCAAGGTGATCATCGACAACTGCGCCGATGATTTTGTGGATCATCTGGCAGCCGTCAACAATCCGGAAAAGCCCGAAGCCGGCAGCCGCCAGGTACCATTTGCCAAAGAACTGTACATTGACCGTGCCGACTTTATGGAAGAACCGGTCAAAGGTTATTTCCGCCTGGCGCCGGGCAAGGAAGTGCGTCTGCGCTACGGCTACTTTATAACCTGTACCGGTGTGGATAAAGATGCGGAAGGCAACATCACTGCCATTCACGCAACTTACGATCCCGCCACCCGCGGAGGAAATGCGCCCGACGGCAGAAAGGTCAAAGGCACCATCCACTGGGTTTCCGCCAGACACGCACTGCCCTGCGAAGTACGGCTCTATGACCGGCTCTTTACAGTGGAAGATCCCGGAGCCGGTGATGCAAACTATCTCGATCAGCTGAACCCGGATTCGCTGAAAGTGGTCAGCGGTTTTATGGAACCGGCACTGGATGATATTGCAGTGGGCACCACGGTACAGTTTGAGCGTCAGGGATACTTCTGCAAGGATAAAGATTCTGCAGCAGAAAAGGCGGTTTTCAACCGCACCGTGGCGCTGAAAGATTCCTGGGCAAAAAAGAGCAAATAACGTTCTTTACATAACGGGGCTTCCGGTGAAAAACTTTTCAGAAAATATCCAATCTGCCGCATTGGCAAACTGGGATGTTACGCTGATACTGGATAACTTGCGCAGCGCACATAATGTCGGCAATATTTTCCGTATTGCCGAAGCGCTGAAAGTCAGGATCATCGGGTGCGGATGTACGCCGATGCCGCCGCATCCGGTGCTGGCAAAAACCGCTATGGATTGTGATATGCTCGTGGAGTCTTCAATTGCGGTTTCTGCCGTTGAAGCAATAAAAATGCTCCGCAGCAGGAGCAATTGCCAAATATTGGCGCTGGAACACAACAGCTCCAGTGTGGAAGTGTGGGAATATTCGCCTTACCGTATGCCGCTGGCGTTGATATTGGGCAATGAAGCTTATGGTGTATCGCCGGAAGCGTTGGCGCTGTGTGACGGTGCAGTCGATCTGGCAATGCTGGGGAAAAAAGCCTCTGTCAATGTAGGCAATGCGGCGGCAGCAGCACTCTATATGATTTACGCCAAATGCAAAATGCAGTTTTTCAACAGGTGAGATTTTATGGATTTCAAACGGGTCAAATTGATAGGTAAAAATCTGGACGATGTCCGTCCGGAAATACTGAAACACAATCTGGAAATCGTTGAAGAAAATTTTGATATGGTCATCGCCCACGGCGGCGACGGTACTCTGCTCTGGGCGGAACGCGATTACCCCGGCGTGCCTAAACTGCCGCTGCGCGATTTCCGCACCGCACCGCAGTGCAGCAGTCATACTTACAGCAAAGTGCTGGACGCTCTGGTGCGCGGAGAATTGGAAAGAACGCTCCTGCCCAAGCTCGAAGGCACTTATCAGGATAAAAAACTGCTGGCGATCAATGATATATTTGTACATAACAAAGAACGCACCAGCGCATTGCGTTATCAGGTACTGATCGACAACGAACTTTACGCTAATGAGATCGTGGGCGATTCCGTAGGCGTGGCAACAGTTCACGGCAGTACCGCCTATTACCGCAGTATAACGCAGAGCATTTTCCGCGTAGGCATAGGTCTGGCATTCAGCAACAGTACCGAAGAGATCAACCATCTGGTGCTGGATGAAAAAAGTCAGATTGCCATACGTGTTTTCCGCGGGCCGGCGCTTTTGATGGCTGATAATTCTCCGGAAATGATCGAAGTGCCTGAACACGGCGAAGTGAAAATCCAGCTTGCTGAAAAAAAGGCTGTTATTTACGGACTTAAAGGTTTTATGTGTCCGGAGTGCCGGGTGCTGCGTCACCCCAATAAACTGCCGTTCAAAATAATGATTGCCCACGAACAGAATTGAGGCATTTTATGCGTATGGTAATTTCAGCGGGCCCCACCCGCGAAGCTATCGATCCGGTGCGTTTTATCACCAACCGTTCCACCGGCAAAATGGGTTATGCCATTGCCGCTGCTGCACAGAAACGCGGTCTGCAGGTAACTCTGGTTTCCGGACCTGTGAATCTTGTGCCGCCGGCAGGTGTGGAACTTGTGCCGGTGGAAAGCGCCGCCGATATGGCGCAGGCTATGAAGACCGCAGCAGCATCTGCTGATATAATCATTATGGCTGCAGCAGTAGCCGATTACCGCCCCAAACAGTACAGCTCAAGCAAGATAAAGAAATCTGACGGCGATATGTCCATTGAACTGGAACGCACCGAAGATATCCTTGCTGCACTCGGCAAAAATAAAAAGCCCGGTCAGAAGCTGATCGGCTTTGCTGCCGAAACCGATGATCTTATAAAGAATGCTCAGGGCAAACTTGAACGCAAAAATCTGGATTTCATCTGTGCCAATATCGTGGGTGTCCCGGGGCGTGGATTTGCATCAGATACCAATGCAGTGACATTGATCGGCAGAAACAATACCCAACAGGAATTTGCTTTGCAGAGCAAAACTCAATTGGCTGAAGCGCTGCTGGATGCCATTCTGCAGTAAAATAACTGCATCAGCGCGTTCTTCTGCGCGTGTTTCTCTTTTCCTTGCCTTCTTTCACCAGATTTTTCAAATCTCCGATGATCGTCTGGCTGGTGGATTTTTCTTCGTAACTCTCCTGAAAACCGTCCCCTTCTGATTCTTTTTCCAGCTTACGCGCAGGCGGCTCTTTGCCTATCAAAAATCCAAGAATATCTTCATCCATCGGATATTCATTAAGCGCCTTACCACGTATGATATGCTTTGAGGGGATAGCACCGCTGTTCAGCAGAAAGCGGATTATTGCCACCTGATCTTCGCTGTAAAATTTATATCCGGGACGCACACATACTTCATAAAGCAAAGAAGTACGGTCTTCTTCAACTGCATTGATATTGAATTTCTTATTGTGTTTCATCAGCAGTCGAAGTATTTCAATACACAAATTGCTGCCCTCTTCTACTTTGCAATACTTATGAACTGCAATTATACCCAAACTGCATTTACCGATTCTGGGATGATTGACCATCACAGCAGGATCTGCCCCATAGTTGAGCAGTAACTGCATAATATCCAGCCGTCCGGTTACTATGGCCAGATGCAACGGATTACAAACAAAGCGGTCAGACAATCGCTCATATTTGTCAGGATCTACTTTCTGTTCTTTCAGAAGGTACTCCACTATGCCATAGTCGCCGGCAGCACAAGCATTCTGCAATGAATTCATCCGGTTATACCATGGTTTGTAAACATTCGCACCGGCTTCAATTGCCTGCCGGATCATCTTGCGTTCGCGCTTGATTACGCCACAAATCAGCTTGTATTGTACTGCCGACGGTGAGTTATCATTGTCCATTTTAAGATTTTTAAACAACTCCACACATTTGCTGCTGCCGTGCATCAGCGCTGTATCCCAGGCAGTCAGACCGTTGTTATCGCGTCTTCTCCACTGGGTAAAACCGGTATAGATCAGTTCTTTTGCCCACTGAATATCATCCCGTTCAGCGGCATAATGCAGCATAGTTTTGCCATTTTCATCAACAACATCATTTACCAGCGGCGCCAGCAACAACATTTTACGCGCACCATGAAAACCATTTTGCACCCCCAACGGCGGATTATCACCAACCGGGCATTCGATCCGTTTAGCAAGCAGAATTTGCAATGGATCTCCTTTAAAACCGGCATCCACATTTTCCAGGCCAAAGAACAACAACTCTTCCGGAGTCCGATCATCTGCGTGCCACGGTGTGTTGACATCAACCTTCTTTTCCAGCAGTATTCTCATAAAATCCTTATGTCTATGGTGTACTCCCCCCCGTTTCAGCACATCTACCAACGGCATTTCATAACGACCGTTATCAATAAATACATTGGGATCGACTTCCGGATGGCTTAAAATTTTAAGACGCATCTCATCCCTCTGCAATGCAATCAATCCCCGGCGCGGCAACTTTTTATTCATTCTCAAAAACTCCTCCACCAATTCTTTATAGGTAGTAGTAAGTTCCGCCGAATAGCTGTTTTCTCTTGCCTTTTTGACCTCTGCACGGATTTTTTGCTGTTTTTTCAATTCTGCTATCTGTTTGCGGACATAATCGATCATTTCAAGACAGACGGGAGTCTGCTTGCGCCGTTCCAGCATTCGCAGATAAAGATTGCGGTTATGCAAACGCACGTCAATGCTGCGTTCCACAGAATTGTAATTTTTGATCCATTCCGGACAATCCTCCCGTATTCCACGAAGATTTTCAGCAAACTTTCCGGGTGAAAAATCATCTAATATCCCGATAAATCTCCCGTCAGGCGTAGCTGTTGCCAACACCGGCAAATCCATATTGGATGGGCAAAAACGCTCCCAGGTTTCCAGATTTTCCTGATGATGTTCCCTGGTCAGCCCTTTGCCTTCAGCAGAACAATCCAGATAAAGCAGTACATAATTTTCGTAAAGATATGACTTTTCCGGATAATCTCCGGACAGATATTGACGGATGTCAAAGCCGGAAACCTTTTTACCGGGATCATCAAAAAGAATCAATAACGGCTGCTGTTGAATAGAATCTGTAGCCACAGCTTCAGAAAATCTTTTCAGCCAATTATAATGGAATGCCTCTTTTTGGACATTCGCAACCGGCTTTATTTTTTCTGCATCCGCTTTGTTCTTCCGTTTTTCAGCAACCTTTCCAGCTCTTGCAAACCACATTTTACTGATTATCTTTTCAAAATGCCCGATATCCTTTTCCACATCAGCAACATTTTCATCATACTGCTTTTCGGCAAATATATATCCGCCTAAAAACAATACCAGAATCATAAACACAACTGTGCCCAGAGCCGCCATCCGCAATACAAAGTTTTTACGCGATGATGCGAATGAAGGACGGAAAAAATTGAAAAATGCATTATCCCAAATTGATTTTCCGTTGGAAACTTTTATTCCTTCCGCCAGTTTCAGCAGTTCATCAGGCGTCTGCGGGCGCTTGGTAATATCCTTGCTCATCATTTTTTCAATGAGCATTGAAAATTTACTGGAAAGATCCGGACGCAGCTTCTTCAAAGGTGCCGGATCTTCCTGCATAACATTGAGCAATGTTTCCACCACAGTCACTCCGTCAAACGGCAGTTTGCGGGCGGCCAGATGATACAAAGTTGCGCCCAGACTGTAAATATCCGACCTGATGTCAGCGCTGTGCGCACTGCGGCACTGTTCGGGCGAAGCATAATTCGGTGTACCGATAGTGGATTGCTCCATTGTCAGAGTCATTTCGCCTTTTATATCGCTGTCAGAAGCTTTGGCGATCCCCAGATCCATAAGTTTAAGTACGCCGCTGTTATCCAGCATAATATTTGAAGGCTTTATATCACGGTGAACCACTTTTGCCGCAGCCAGTGCTTTGAGCGCGCCAGCCATTGCAACCAGAATTTCTTTGAGCTCTTTTTCGCTCAATTCGTGGTTATGCATAATATCGGTAAGCGTTTTGCCTTCCACATACTCCATAGCAATAAAAAGACTGCCGCTTTTGAAATCACTGCCGACATCAAATACTTTTACGATGTTTTCGTGTTCAACGGCATTGGAGATCTTGGCTTCACGCAGAAACCGTTTTACAAATACCGGATCATCCGCCGAAGCGGCTCCGCGCATAAGTTTGAGCGCGCACTTCCGGTTCAAAAGCAAATGTTCCGCCAGATAAACTTCCGCCATACCGCCTTTACCCAGCAGTCGGATGATCTTGTACTTATCAAAAAAATCACCGTCCTGCAGCAATTGCGGAACGCCGCTGCTGCCCCCGTTTTCAATATGATCTTCCGGAAAAACGGTTTTCGGATCCAGTGTGGTATTGCATTCCGGACATACATTATCCCCGGCATACACCATCCCCATAGGCATACGCAATTTCGTCCGGCATTCCGGACAGATGATCAAAGCAAGAAACTCGTTTTTAAAACGCGTTTTCTCACACGACGGACAGGTTATCTTGTTCGGCAATTCGCCGGAATACTCAAAACTGAACCGGTGTTTGCACCCCGGACAATCAAAAACCTTGGACAACATTCCCCATTCTCCCCCGGGATTACTGAATCAATCCCTCAATTTCATCTAACAATTCCGAATATGAACAGTGTCGGTCATCCGGTTCGCGCTGCATCATCTTGCGTATCAGCTGCAGGCAGCCTGCAGAGCACTCAGTGTCAAACTGCAGAAAAAGCGGCGGCGAATTAACCAGTGTATCGTGGTAGATCTCCATTGGCGTACTGCCGGAAAAAGGCTTTTTACCGGTCAGCAGAAAGCACATCGTAGCCCCCAGCGAAAAAATATCCGACCGGAAATCGGCATTTTTGGCGTCCGAAAACTGTTCCGGACTCATATATCCGGGAGTTCCAAGTCCGGACATTGCCATTGTTATATTGGTATCTTCCTCGTCATCGCAGCACTGTTTGGAAAGACCGAAATCCAGTATTTTCAAACAGAACTCTTCATCCAGCATAATATTTTCCGGCTTGATGTCGCGGTGGATAACTGCATAATCATCCCAGATATGCTTGAGTGCCACCACCACTTCCCGCGCGGTCTGCAGAACCGCCTGCTCATCAAAACGGAATTCCTCTTTGAGCTGTTTGAGGTTTTTACCGTTGATATACTCCATAATTATGTACGCATTATCGCCGGCTTCGCCGAAGTCGATGATCCGGGCTATGCGTTCTTCATTGCGTACCGAAATAAGAATTTCCGCTTCGCGCTTGAAGCGTTTGAAATTGGAGTCCCCGGCAGCACGCAGTACCTTGAGTACATAACGCACCGAAAGATCGTTAAGCGGGTGGCAGAAAAATATATCCCCGCAACCGCCGCTGTTGAGGTGCGACAATACCCGGTATTTGTTATCAATAATGTTTCCGGGAGCAATAACCACCTTCGGTTTCTGCGTAAAACGGCACACCGGACAGCGCAACAGTCCACTCTGCTCCTGATCAGGCATCAATGCCGCGCCGCACACCTGGCATTTACCGTAATCAGGGACCTGTTCACCGGCCTCAATAACAATTGTCTTATCCACATCTGACATAGTGTCAAAACCTAAATCAATCTGATTAAATAAAAGAAACAAAACCCCTCTCCATACAATATAATACAAATTCTTTCAAATGCCAATACAATAAAGCGTTTTTTCAACAAAAAACACCCCGATTCTGTGATATATTTGCAGTACAGCAGAAAACGCAGCTTGCAAAAAATTTCTTTTGTGCTATATTTTAGTATATAATGTTGTTTCAAAGAAAAATCCTTACTTAACAAACATCAAAAAAGAGAAAGGTTTTATTATGCTCCCCACCTCCTTCAAAGTCATCCCCGTACTGGTTCTCAACGACGTGGACAACGGCCTTAAAATGTGCGAAGTCCTGTGCGAAAACGGTCTGCCGGTAGCGGAAATAACTTTCCGTACCGCCGCTGCTGCCGACATCATTGCCGCTGCCAGCAAGCGTTTTCCTGAAATGCTCATCGGTGCCGGCACCATTCTGAACACCTGCGACCTCAAGCGCGCCGCCGATGCCGGTGCCAAATTTGCCGTTGCTCCGGGTTTCAACCCCACCGTAGTCAAAGCGGCTATGGAAATGAAATTTGACTTTGCCCCCGGCATCTGCACCCCCGGTGAAATCGAACAGGCCTATGAACTCGGCTGCCGTTTCTTCAAATTCTTCCCGGCTGAAGCCGCCGGTTCCACAGCAATGCTCAAGGCTATTTCGGCTCCGTACAAGCACCTGGGCATCAAATTTATGCCCACCGGCGGCGTGACCACTGCCAATGCAGCTGACTATCTGGCAATCCCGGAAGTTGCCTGCGTCGGCGGTACCTGGCTGGGCAAAAACATTCCTGAATGGGACAAAGTTGCCGCCACCATCCGCGAAGCCGCCGCTCTCTGATAAAAAACAGGTATATAGCTATGAATGTACTGGTTACCGGCGGCAGCCGCGGTATCGGCAAAGGCATAGTTACTGAATTGCTCAAAGCCGGTCATAAAGTTGGTTTTTGCGGACGCAAAGAAGTTGATCCGGCACAGGTTCCGGAAAATGCGGCATTCTTCCGCTGCGATGTCAGCGACATAACCGGATTTGATGCGATGCTCGATGCGTTTGAAGCGCGTTTCGGCGGAGCGCCGGATGTGCTGGTGAACAATGCCGGAGTAGCGCCGGAAGTACGCAGCGATCTTTTGGATATGTCGCAGGAAAGTTTTGAGCGGGTTATGAAAATAAACCTGCAGGGACCGTTTTTCCTGACCCAGAATGTTGCTCGCAGAATGGCGGCGGCAGCGGAAAAAGAAGAAGTCAGAAAATTCCGCTGTATCATCAATATAGGTTCTGTTTCCGCTGATGTTGCCAGCATCAACCGCGGCGAATACTGCTTGAGCAAAAGCGCCGTAACTATGGCAACACGGCTTTTTGCCGTGCGCCTTGCCGATCTGGGGATCGCGGTGTACGAACTGCGCCCCGGCATCATCAAAAGCGATATGACCGAGTGCGTAACCGCCAAATACGATAAACTCATTGCCGAAGGACTGACTCTCCAGCGTCGTTGGGGTATGCCCGAAGATATCGGCAAAGCAGTGGTTATGCTTGCCAACGGCACGCTGGCATATTCCACCGGACAGATCATCGGGATCGACGGCGGTATGACCATCGGCCACTTTTAAGGACAATGAATCAATGCTCTACACCACCAAACGGATAAAAAATCTGGTTATCGGCAGCGGTGCCGCCGGGCTGGCGGCTGCCATACGGCTGGATGCGGCGGAAACTGCGGTATATACCGAGGGTTTGACTGCGGGTACGTCCATAAATACCGGCAGCGACAAGCAGACCTATTACAAACTGGGTATGTACGGTGCGGCCGGAGATTCAGTTACAGCTATGGCGCAGGATCTGGCGCGCAACGGAGCTATGCACCTGGATCTGGCGCTGGCGGAAGCATCGCTTTCAGCAGCTGCATTCGGCTCGCTGGTGCAGATGGGTGTGGAGTTTCCGCACGACGAGTTCGGGCAGTTCATCGGCTACAAAACCGACCACGACCCCTGCTGCCGCGCCACCAGCGCGGGCCCCTATACCTCGCGCGATATGTGCAGAGCATTGATTGCCGAGCTTAAACGCCGGCGGATCGCAGTTTATGAAGACCGTATTGCCGTGGAACTGATTGTGGAAAAATCCCGCTGCTGCGGGGCAGTCTTTGTCAACACATCCCCCGATGCAGAAACTCTTCTGGAAATCGTTTATGCCGAAAACACCGTCTTTGCCGTCGGCGGCCCTGCCGGACTTTACCGTACCAGCGTCTATCCCGGATGCCACACCGGAGCGATCGGTCTGGCGCTTGCCCGGGGAGCGCGGGCGCGTAATCTGGCAGAATCGCAGTTCGGGCTGGCATCGCTCAAGTTCCGCTGGAATGTTTCAGGCAGTTTTATGCAGGTTATCCCGCGTTTTATCTCCACCGATGAAAACGGTCAGGATGCCAGAGAGTTTCTCAACGAATATTTCACGGTTCCGGAGCAGTCGCTTCTGATTTTCCTCAAAGGTTATCAGTGGCCCTTTGCAGCGGGACACCTGCCGGGTTCAAGCCTGATCGATATATGTGTACACCGCGAAATCGTGGAGCGCAAACGCCGGGTATGGCTGGATTACCGCAGCAATTTTGCCGGATATGATCCGGCGGTGATCCCGGAAGAAGCGCGCGAATATATGCGTAAAAGCAATATACTCGACCTTGCCACACCGTTTGAACGCCTTGCAAGTCTGAATATGCCGGCTGTATCGCTCTACCGCGATCACGATATCGATTTGGAAACTGAAATGCTGGAGATCGCGGTCTGCGCCCAGCACAACAACGGCGGTCTGGCGGGCGATAAATTCTGGAGGTCGGAAAATATCTCCAATCTCTACCCGGTTGGCGAGGTCAACGGTTCACACGGCATTACCCGTCCCGGCGGCAGTGCACTCAATTCCGGTCAGTGCGGAGCCATCCGCGCCGCCGAAAGCATCAGCCGCGGCAAATCAGCTGCACCCGTTGAATGTAATTATATACCGCAATCACTGCTGGCGCGGCTGGAAAAATCCCCCACGGTGGATTACCGCGCGATGCGCGAAAAATTCCAATCCAGAATGAGCGAATACGGCGGATTCCTGCGTGAACGCTCCGGAGTGGAAAAGGCGTTGCAGGAGGCTTTTTCTGACTGGCAGGCAAGCAGAGAATCCGGTTTGCTGGGATTGACTCCGCACGATATTGCCGAAGCCCTGCGCAACGATCAGCTGCTGTGCAGTCAATGTGCCTATCTTTCGGCAATAAGTTTTGCCGTAAAATCGGGTGTGGGTTCGCGCGGCGGCGCGGCGGTCATTGCCGCAGATGCGGGCAAAAAACTGCATCCGGCGCTGGATATTGCCATTGAAGAAGAAGATGAATCGTTCCGCAGCAAAGTGCAGATAACAGAATTGACCGGCGACGGATTCAAAAATTACTTTGAAGATGTCAGACCGCTGCCCGGAGCTGACGGCTGGTTTGAAAATGTCTGGAAAGCTTACCGATCCGGAGAAATTTATGAAAAATAAACTGCCGGATACGCTTCCGGCGGATCCCCGCTGGGATTTTTCCATATTGCGTCATTTACGCAAGCAGTTTGCCTGGAGCATTGCGGATTTGAGCGAACACTCACAGGTTGCCGCCAGTGTTATATCCAAATTGGAGCGTAACCGTTCCAAGGCGGAAATTGATACACTTTATAAAATAGCGCAGGCGTTTTCGATGACACTGTCAGATCTGTTTGCGCTGGCGGAAAAACGCACAGCCCAGCAGACAGCAGAGCAGGATTATGAATCGGGAGATTTCAAATTTTCCAGCATAAGTTACGGCAATATGCGCTGTATGATTGCCGTTGCTCCCGCCGGAGCAGTATTGCAGCGGCCGGCAGCGCACCGCGAAGACAGCGAAATGTGCTGGGTGCGCCGGGGCGCGATAAGTATTGAAGTAGCGCATAAAAAATATAAACTTTCGCAGGGTATGGCACTGCAGTTCGATGCCTTGCTGGAACATAGATACGAAGTTCTGAAGGATTGCGAACTGGTTATAACCCATTTACAAAAAAATAAAAGGTTCTGAATATGAGCAATTACCCCAAAGTAGCGGAATTCACCACCCTTGAAGCATTCAGAAATTATCTGGCAAAAGAGAATATAGAGATCGGTTTTACCGAAAGTACTGTTGCTATGCAGCAGGAAATCACCCTCTACGGCAAAAAGATCAGCAACCGCTGGGCTGTACTGCCGATGGAAGGCTGGGACTGCGATGCTGCCGGAGTGCCTTCTGAATACACTTTGCGGCGCTGGAAGAACTTTGCCGCCAGCGGCGCTGCGCTCCTTGCCGGGGTGGAAGCCGCCGCCGTTATGCACGAAGGTCGCAGCAATCCCCGCCAGCTTATGGTCAGCGAAAAATCGCTGCCGGTACTTGCTGAATCAGTCAAAACTATGCGTAAGATCCGGCAGGATAAATTCGGCGGCGAAGCCGTTATCGGTCTGCAGCTTACGCACTCCGGCAGATTCGCCCACCCCAATGAAGATACCAAACTCGAAAGCCGCACCGCCTATTCGCACCCTCTGCTGGATAAAAAGTTCAACAACAGCGCCGCCAATGTCGTTACCGACGGCGAGATCGCCGGCATTGTGGAAGCCTTTGTCAAAGCCGCTGAAATGGCGCAGGATGCCGGGTATGATTTTGTAGATATCAAGCAGGCACACGGCTATCTGGGTCACGAATTTTTAAGTGCCTTCGACCGCCCCGGCCCTTACGGCGGAAGTTTTGAAAACCGTACCCGCTTTTTCCGCGAGATCGTCGAAGGCATCAAACGCGACTGTCCCGGTCTGGGGCTGGGCTGCCGCTTGAGCATCTTTGACATTCTGCCCTTTATCAAGGGCGAAGACAAGATCGGCAAAGCTATGGGCGAACCCAATTGCCCCGAAAGCAAATACGCTTTCGGCGGCGCCGGTGACGGTATGAATATGGATGAAAATCTGACCGAAACCGTGGAATTTGTCAAACTCACGCAAAAGTACGGCTTTGAACTGGTGGTCGGCACCATCGGCAGTCCGTACTACAATGTGCATATGCAGCGCCCCGCGTGGTACGCCGTTGCCGACGGTTATCTGATGCCCGAAAACCCGCTCTACAACGTTTCACGCCACATCAAAGCGGCAAAACGGCTCAAAGAACTGCTTCCGGAAATAAAACTCGTTGCCTCCGGTCTGACCGCATTGCAGGAATATCTGCCGGCAGCCGCGGAATATATTGTGGAAAATAATTACGCCGATTTTGCCGGTATCGGGCGTATGGTGCTTTCGTATCCCGAACTTCCTGCAGATTCAATGGCCGGCAAACCCCTTGACCGCCGCCGCATCTGCCGCACATTCGGTGAATGTACCAACGGGCCGCGCCACGGAATGATCTCCGGATGCTTCCCGCTGGACGAATTCTACAAAAAAATGCCCCAGGCAGCCAAACTGCGCGAACTCAAAAAATTAGTAAAATAAGAAAAAGTCAGTGTTGCGCGGCAAACATAATAGCTTCAGCATTATTGTATATGCCGCGCACCGCGGGAAACTTTTCTGAACTCACAAGGTTTTATGGGCTTGGGGTCTGCCCATAAACCTTTTTTCTCTGTCCTTGATTTTTTTTCGGCTT
>JAZNBV010000082.1:0-38650 GCA_045587205.1 Victivallaceae bacterium | reverse complement strand
CCTGCGAAAGTTTTTGGAGCCGACTTCATTTCATTACGCCGTGCCAAGAAATGGGGTTCCGCCGTCGCCAAAGGCTATGGCGGGACAAGGTGGGGAAAAGAACCTTTTTTCAAAAAGGTTTTTTCCCCACAAAACAGTTTTTCAACATCCCTCTCAACATTTGAACCGGAAATTTTATTTGGCGGCAAACATTTTTCCGCACCACTCTTCGACTTTTTTCTCCAGTTCAAGATCCTTTTCGGTTGCCGGATAATGTCCGACTTCGCGGATATACACCGTTTTGTATTCATCTTTGATACTGTTGCAGACCGAGAACTGTCCGACCGGTGCTACGCAGGGGTCGAAAAGCGCCGGAGCGCAGCAGACCGGTATGGTTATATACTTTGCCGATACGGAAGCATCAAAATACGCCAGAACTTTCCGTGCTTCCGGGTGCTCAAGTATGTACTTGCGGCAGGATTCGCCGCTGCCGGTGGACTGGTAATCAAAGCGGATCTCCGATCCGAAAGTCGGCACACTCAAATACGCCGCCTTGAAGCGTTTGTCCCACGCAAGGAGCAACGCTCCCATACCGCCGCCCATACTGCCGCCGGTATAGTTGAGGTTGGATGCCGTATCCGGAAACATATCCAGCAATACCGATGCAGTCATCCATTGGTCAGCAATAACGCCGCGCAGAATATAACTTTCTTTAGTTTCAATACCGTGAACAACGTGCGACTTGACCTCCCAGGGAATATCTTTGCACTGCGAAAAGCCCAGTCCGCGTACACACGCAAATGCCGTAGTCAGAGAATAGCGGCTCAAACTCGGCATACCCGGATTGCCGTATCCCTGCCCGATAACCAGACCGCCCTGCGAATTTTCCGGGCGGTTGATCCACATAACAAACTCCACGCCGTCATAGTTTTTCACCCGGATGCGGTAGAGTCTGCCGCTGCCCTGCGGACACCAGATTTCGGATTCCACGGTGTATTCCGGCTTTTTTGCCATAACTGCGGCATAATTATCTCGCCAGAATGTTTCAAACCCCGCCGGAGCTTCCGGAGCACGGATCGTCAGCAATTCTTCCTGCGTATGACCGTTGGTGGGATCAAAGGGGTAATTATGTGTTATTGCCATAACAAAGATTCCTGTCTGAATTATAATTCAGTTACTTCTATCTGAAGATTGAATTCCACAACTTCGCCCGGTTCGATCATTTTGAGCATACCGCTCTTTTTATTATCACTCTGACCGGTGGGGGTGCAGTTGCCCGGTTCCATACCGATAACATACTCGCCCTCGCCCATCTGCTTCCAGTGATTCAGTACCGGCAGCGTTGCGGGATCGTAGGCAATTGTGACCTGCATTTTTTCTGCCGGGTTGACTATGCTCATACGCGCCAGACCGTCGCTGTCGGCAGGGATTTCGTGGATAAAAACTTCTTCGGCATAGCCGTGGATCGGAGCTTCAAGTTTGCTCCAGTTGGCAATATCCGCCTGACTGGCTTCATCCTTGCCGGCAACTTTGTGCTCCACAGTTTTGATATAAGCATTGCCGTCAACCAGCGGATAACCGAAATTGCAATGATAAAGCATCATCAGCGGCACCGGGGCAAACCCCTGATTCTCCACGGTATCTTTGACCACAATAACATTTTTGCCGTGTACAGTTTTGATCTGGCGGCAGATCTCCAGCTTTTCGCCGAATGCCATTGTGTGGCGGATCGTGCCGGCTACGCTCAAAACATATTCACCGTCCACCCAGTCACGGCTTATCTTGAGATCATCAGCCGGGATATGCGACACTCTGCCGTGCAGACCGTGACCGCCTTCGGGTCCGCCGACATTCAGCAATCCGGCTGTGGTCAGCAAACCGCCCGGCCAGGTACGCAGCCACATAGCTCCCTCCGGCTCATAGGCATTGGGATTCACCACACCGTTGGGCGAAAGCCACGCAAAAGATTTACCCTTGAACTTGGCAGTATAAATATCGCAGCAGCGATCCGCCATAACAGTAAAAGTCAGCCCGGAACCGTTATCCACATCGATTACTCGTACATCTCTGCCGCGGCCGCCGGTAATAACACTTTCACGAACACCGGCGATCTGTTCCATATTGCCGACCCGCTTACGGTAAAAATTCTTTTTGTCCATAAATATACCCTTTCATTATTATGTTTCACTGATATTTTGCGGCAAGTTTTTTCAACGCTGCAAGCTGTTTGTCGGACAGTTTTCTGCCGGCATTGAACTGATCTGCCAGTGACTGATAAAATGCTTTGTCATCATAAGTGCGCCGCCCCTTGCGCTCTGCAGGAGTCCATTTAGTGACTTTTGAAAGTGCCTCAAGCAACACAGCCACTTCGTTATTGACAGCAGATGTTTCTGTTTCCGTAGCCTCCAACTCCGTTTCGCCCGGCAGATTCAAAGCCGCCGCCAACGCCGGATAGTCAGAAATACTTTCGCGGTAACGCAAAGCTATTTTTCCCAGCGCCTCAAGCTGCTTATCGCTCAAAAGTTTACCGGAAAGTGCCTGCTGGCGCAATGATTCAAAGAATTTTTTATCATCATAGGTTCTGCCGCGGCGGGTAGTCGGTTCAGCAAACTCCACATTATCAAATGCACTGAAAAGCTTGAGCAATCCATCGGTATCCACACCGCGGGTGGCAGCGGCCGCGGACTGCTCTTTTTTAACTTCAGCACGCTGGAAAGCTTCCGCCAGATCCGATTCAAAACCGTTTTCAGCGGCAGCCTGTGCAAGATGCGGCAGCTGATCGCCGTAAAGTACCGCCAGGTCAAGCAATGACTTGTACTGTTTTTCCGTAAGTTTTGCCTGCCGGGCAAGTTTAGTGGCTATTGAGCGGAAAAACTTGGCATCGTCACGCACATATTTACCAACCTTTTCGGCGGGGGCAAACTGGATATTTTTCATCATATCCGCCAGAACATTTATCTTGTCACCGGAAACAGCGCCGTGGTCTCGCGCGCTGACCAGCCAATTCTGGAAACTGCCGTAAAAATCCTTCATCATTTCCGTCCATTTGCGGCTGCCCTCTTCTATTTCATCGAGTTCAGCTTCCATTCTGGAAGTAAACTTCACATCAAAGAGTTCCGGCAGCATCTGCACCAGAAAATCCGTCACCCGGCAGCCGAGTTCAGTAGGCACCAGGCGGTTCTGCACCTTGCCGGTATATTTGCGGCTCTGGATAGTCTGCAGAATAGTTGCGTAAGTGGAAGGTCTGCCGATACCGTTTTCTTCCAGCTCTTTGATCAGAGTTGCTTCGGTAAAACGCGGCGGCGGTTCCGTAAATTTCTGTTCTTTAAGTGCCTCGGCAATGGTACATACTTCATTATCCGAAAGCCTGGCAAGTGCGCCTCCGGCATCTTCACAGCTGTGATCTTCGGACTCATCAGCATTCTGCGGAGCGCCCAGCACTTTCATAAAACCGGGAAACACCACATTGCTTGCCGACGCGCGGAATTCGTAATTGCGTTCATCGCTGCCATCGACCTTTACCGATACATCCAGCTGGGCAAATTCCGCCTTGGACATCTGGCTTGCCACAAATCTTTTCCAGATAAGCGTGTATAATTTAAGCTGCTGATTATCCAGAAACTCGCGCAGCAACTCCGGAGTGCGTGTCACATCCGTCGGACGGATCGCTTCGTGTGCCTCCTGGGCGCCGTTTTTACTCTTGAAAAAGTTGGGTTTGGCAGGTATGAATTCATTGCCGTAATTAGCGCGGATAAAATCTGCCGCCGCACTGCGGGCTTCGGCAGCGATATTCACCGAGTCAGTTCTCATATAGGTTATAAGACCGACCGCGCCGCGGCTGCCGAGTTCAACCCCTTCATAAAGCGACTGTGCCACGCGCATTGTACCCGATGCTGAAAAACGCAGCAGCTGGTTTGCCGTCTGCTGCAGAGTACTGGTGGTAAAAGGCGGCGGTGCATTGCGGAAATGTTTGCTCTTTTCCAGCGCGCCGATCCGGCAGGAGCGGTTGCTCAGAACCGCATCCAGAGCCGCCGCTGCATCGGCTTCGTTGCCGACCTTGAAGGTTCTGCCGTCGATTTTAGCAAGTTTGGCAGTGAACTCCACACCTTTTTCTGAAATAAGTTTAAGCTTGAACACCCAGTATTCCTCGGGCTGGAACGCCTCAATGACCCGTTCGCGCTCCACAATCAGCCGCAAAGCCACACTCTGTACGCGTCCGGCACTGGAACCTTTTGCCACGCGGCTCCACAGCAGCGGACTTATGCGGTAGCCGACCAGACGGTCAAGTACACGCCGCGCCTGCTGGGCATCCACCAGATCCATATTCACAGCACCGTGATTTTCCAATGCGCGCAAGATTGCACTGCGGGTGATTTCGTGGAAAGTCACGCGTTTGAAATCACCTTTGTAATCATTTTTCAAAACTTCCTGCAAATGCCAGGCTATAGCCTCCCCTTCCCGGTCAGGGTCGGGAGCCAGATATATTTCATCAGCATTGGCGGCGGCATTTTTAAGATCATTGACCACCCGGTTACTGCGGGCGCTTGCCACATACAGCGGAGCAAAATCGTGCTCAATATCCACACCGAGTTCATTTTCCGGCAAATCCCTGATATGCCCCATCGAAGCCATAATATTGAATTCATTGCCAACCATACGCGTAATAGTCCGCGCTTTGGTGGGAGATTCTACGATCAAAAGTTTTTTTCCGTTTTTTGTCATACACAATACCTTGCACTGAAAGTTTTTCCGCGCGCATACACACGCACACACATATTATGAAATACCTTAATACCCGTTTGAGTGGTTTGTCAAATAAAAATTACAAAAAAATACACTTTTTATAAAAAAAAAGAGTTTTTCAGAGTATTGGCTATTGAAATTGACCGATTTAGTTGTATTGTAATAAAGTTTGTATAAGAAAACAAGGCAAACCTTGCAATAGTAATATTTAAAGTAAAAAGAAAGGATGCACCAGTTATGGCAAAGAAAGCTGATATTGGTCTGGTAGGTCTCGCAGTAATGGGGGAAAACCTCGTTCTGAATATGGAAAGCAAAGGTTTTACCGTTGCTGTTTACAACCGTACTGTGGAAAAAGTTGACAACTTTGTCAACGGCCGCGGCAAAGGTAAAAACTTCATCGGCTGCAAAAGCATTGACGAACTGATCGAAAATGTTGCCGCCCCCCGCAAAATTATGCTGATGGTCAAGGCCGGCAAGCCGGTTGATGACTTCATTGATATGATCGCCCCCAAACTGGAAGCCGGCGATATTATTATTGACGGCGGCAACAGTCACTTCCCCGACACCGTGCGCCGTACCAAGAAACTCGAAGAAATGGGTCTGCGCTACATCGGTACCGGTGTTTCCGGCGGTGAAGAAGGCGCTCTGCTCGGCCCCTCGATGATGCCCGGCGGTTCCGCAACTGCCTGGCCGGAAGTCAAACCGATCTTCCAGGCGATCTGCGCCAAGGTCGAAGACGGCAGCCCCTGCTGCGAATGGGTCGGTTCCGATGGTGCCGGTCACTTTGTCAAAATGGTGCACAACGGCATCGAATACGGCGATATGGAAATGATCTGTGAAGCCTACAATATGATGAAAAACGTTCTGGGTATGAGTGCTGCTGAAATGCACGAAGTATTCAAAGAATGGAACTCCGGCGAACTGGACAGCTACCTTATCGAAATCACCCAGGCCATCCTCAAAACTATGGATCCGGAAACCGGCAAGCCGGTGGTGGATGTCATTCTGGATACCGCCGGTCAGAAAGGTACCGGCAAGTGGACCAGCGAAAGCGCACTGGATCTGGGCGCGCCTGCTCCGACCATTGCCGAAGCAGTGTTTGCCCGCTGCCTCTCTGCTATCAAAGAAGAACGCGTAGCCGCCAGCAAAGTGCTGACCGGTCCGGCAATCAACTTTACCGGCGACAAAAAGGAATTCATCGAAGATATCCGCAAGGCTCTGTATGCCTCCAAGATCTGCAGCTATGCCCAGGGCTATCAGCTTATGAAGCTGGCCGCCAAGGAATACAACTGGGATCTCAACTACGGCGAAATCGCTCTGATGTGGCGCGGCGGATGCATCATCCGTGCCCGCTTCCTGGGCGACATCAAAAAGGCGTTCGACAAGAACCCCGCGCTCGCCAATTTGCTGATGGACGACTTCTTCAAGAAGGTCATCGACGATTGCCAGAACTCCTGGCGCAAAGTCGTTGCCCAGGCCGCGCTTTCCGGCGTACCGGTTCCGGCGTTCAGCAGCGCACTGAACTACTACGATGCCTACCGTTCGGAAGTGCTGCCGGCAAACCTGCTGCAGGCGCAGCGTGACTACTTCGGTGCGCACACCTACGAACGCGTGGACCGCGCCCGCGGCGAGTTCTTCCACACTGCGTGGACCGAACACTCCGGCAACACCACCAGCACCACTTACATTGCGTAAGTAAGCTGTTTTATTCAGGGCATCAGGTGCTGATATGCAAAAGGCGTTTTTTCTGGCAGCAACAGCAGTTGCAATACAGCTGCTGACCGGCTGTGCCAGTGACCGTCCGGCGGATATCACACTTGATGTGCTTGAAGAAAAAATGTCTCAAGCAATGGATCCTGCCCGGGAATACCGCCGGGCGGGGTCTTATTTTCAGCGGCAGAATATTGAAGAAGAGACTTTCTGGGGCGGCAAAAAATATCAACTTGTCGAAGTGCGTTTTGAACGGCCTGACAAGTTCAAATTCAGCTATTACGACGCCAGGAACAAAGCTGTTAAGGAAATATTGAGTTCCGGCAGTCAGGCGTGGACGATTGACCACACCAAAGGCGCAGTGACCAAACTTGACGGCAGCGCTCTTGAAAAATTCAAAATTATGCTTGCTTTGAGCCATCCGGATACGGACTACGACAAACTTTTTGCCCGGGTGGATATTTTCATTACCACGCTGGAAGATGATCGTGAATACTACAAACTGGTCTGTTATCCGGCACTGGCAAACGCCAATCCGATTACGATCTATGTTGACAGGATCGATTTTCTGCCCAAGCGCCTGACACTCAATGTCCGGACGGCTTCCGGCACAGTAAAATCCACCAGCACGATCGAACAATACAATCTGTTCGGTAAAGTAAAACTGCCGTCATTGACCCGGGTGGAAGAACAGACACGCGAATATTATACCCGTCTGGTCGATTATCAGCTGAATTACCGTTTCAGCAGAGATGAATTCAAACTGCCTGAATTCGACCCGGTGCTTATGGAAATGCAAATACAGAAACAGCGCCGGAAGTAATACTGCAATACCGGCGATTTTTTTTAATATACAGTCAACAGTGAATTTTTTACGATAATGATTTTTTTGTCTGGCACAATGATACCGGATATTGACGGATATGAACTTTCTGCGGCAATAGTTTTTATTGTCATCCTTGCCGTACTGGCATTTTTTTATCTGCTGATAAAATACAACACTCTGCGGAACAAACAGCGTATGCTGGAACTTCAACTGCAGGAAAAGCGTTCGCTGCTTGCCGAAAAAAACGACATCATAAAATCTGTAACCGACCTGGGCAGAATCAGTTATTTTCTCGGCAATATAGATTCCAGTCTGCTTGCAGAACGTAACAGCGATGTGTGGCAGATCAGAATGGTTGAATCCTATTTGAACCAGATCCACCCCGCAGACCACGAAGAATTCCGCAACAACTGCGGCAAACTCTTCTCCGGCGAATGTGATATTGTCAAACAGAGTTATTCGCGCAATATCAACGGGCAGTATCACCATTTCAATGACTCGGCAAAAATCATAACCAATGCAGTGACCGGCGAAAAGAAGTTTATCCTCGCCAGTATGGATATAAGCAGTTTTGTGCGGAAAAATCAGGTTCTGGCTGATGCCGATTCAATTGTGGAAGCCGTTTTCCGGAACCTGCCCGGACACATATATATAAAAGATGTATCCAGTAACTTTTCTTATGTCAGGTGCAACCCTACTTTCAGTGCGCTGGTACAGCTGCAGCCCGATGAAATAACCGGCAAAAGCGACTTTGACCTTTTCAGTTACGAACTTGCCCGGCGGATACGCCACAGCGATCTGGAAATAACGCGCACCGGTTCCATTGCCGACAACCGCTGGTTTTTCTCAACACCCGACGGCAAAGAACACGCCATACGCTTTATATCGCGGCTGCTCCAGCGGGCTGACGGGTCTCAATGGATCCTCGGATTCGGTGTTGACGTTACCCGTCAGGAGCATATTGCCAATAAACTGCGCCGCCGCAACAAAGAGCTGCGCCTGCTGCTGGCACAACATCCTTATCTTACAATGCTGCTGGATACCGATTTGAATCTGACTTGTGCCACACCGGCTATGCAGAAACTGCTGACTTTTTTCCAAAATGATGGGGAACAGGAGTTCAGCTGCAGCAAACTGTGCCGCTGTGCGGTGGAAAATCCGACCGATTGCGCCGCCGTCCAGGCATTGCAGAATTGCCGTACAACATTCTGCAGCTGCAGTTCCTGGAAGGGCAGAAAACTCAAGATAAAACCTTTGACTGATGAAGAAGGCACTGTCAATTATCTGGCGGCAACGCTGATCCCTGATACTGCCGAAACCAAGACAGCTGCTGAAGTTGAGTGATTTATGAAAAGCCTTACTGCTAAAATTTTTTCAGCCCTGCTTGCACTTACAGCTCCTGCCATCAATCTGTCAGCGCAATACATACCCAATTCCCGTTATGCGGGCAAATTCGATCCGACTCCGGTAAAAATGCCGCGGCAGTGCAAGGCGCCGCAGAACGAAATGCGCGGAGTATGGATGGCAACCATATTCAATCTGGATTATCCCCGTCCGACGACGGTAAAGGAGTTTAAGAAATTTTTCAGCAACAGCTGCAAACGCCTGGCTGAACACGGTTTCAATGCCATATTTTTTCAGGTACGGCCCGCCAATGATGCATTTTACATTTCCCGGCTCAATCCGTGGTCGCGGTTTCTCTCCGGAGCTGAAGGGCTTGCGCTTTCCGGAGAAAAAAACTTTGACCCGCTGCAGTATATGATTTCCGAAGCCCATCGCCACGGCTTGCAGTTTCACGCGTGGCTCAACCCCTACCGGGTGGTTGGAGCAACAAATTTGAGCAAAACGCAGTATCTCAAAACACTTGCGGAAAATAACTTTGCCCGCAGAAATCCCCATCTGGTAATGGAGAGTCCCGCCACCGGCAAAGCCCGTACTCTGGTATTGAATCCGGCGGAACCGCAGGTGCGGCAGTTTGTAACCGCAACTGTTATGGAAATTGTCCGCAAATACAAGATTGCCAGTATCCATTTTGATGATTATTTTTATCCGGAAAATACCACCGAAGCCAGTGACCGTGCCGCATATAAAAAATACAATCCCAATAAACTTCCGCTTGCCCAATGGCGCAGAAACAATGTTACAATGCTGATCAGTTCGATCAGCAGCCAGATCAGACTTTACAATAAGCAGCACAAAAAAAATGTCCGTTTCGGTATCAGTCCTTTCGGTATCTGGTGCAACCGTAAAACCACACCGGCAGGTTCGCTTTCTGCCGGGCGCGAGAGTTACAGCGATCATTACGCCGATACCCGTCTGTGGATAAAGCAGCGTTTGATCGATTACATCGTTCCGCAGATATACTGGAACTTCAACCACGATGTTGCACCGTATGCAGCGCTGACGGATTGGTGGTGCAATACGGTAAGAAACAGCGGAGTCGATCTCTATATAGGTCAGGCGGCATATCAGCTTGGCAAAAGCGGCTGGAACCTCAACGAACTCTATTATCAAATGCTTTACAACCGGACAAGAACAGAAGTAAAAGGTTCGATCATTTTTTCGTACCGGAATCTTGCGGCGCCGGAAAACAAAACTATGCAGCGCGGCGCCCGGGAAATGCTCAAAAACTTCTGGCGCAGGTAAATATTGATTTTTATCCTTAAAAATTTGTATATTCGGCAATCAAGATATATATTTAGCACATTCTATATTTATAAGGTGCGGGAAATATGATGAAAATTTCAACTGTATTGCTGTTTTGTATATATTCTGTACTGTCACTTTCAGCGGCATCAACCTTTGACAGCGATGATATAGGTAAAATACTTTACGTTCCAGCCCAGCGGACAGCAGAGCATTCCGGATTTCTGGTACTGGATGCGGTAACAAGCCCCGGAAATCTTGTCTGTCACCGGCTGGGTTCCACCGGCAGAATAACTGTATCTGCCCGGCAGGTGAGAAAACTGATCTTTTTTGAAAACAGTTCTCCTTTTATGATCACCCAGTACGCCTTATACAACATTTTTACCGGCGCCCGTGAGAATCTCTCATTGCAGCTGGCGCGCCTGACCGGCGATTCCAACAACCGCCTGCAGCTGATCGATGAACTCAACACACAGCTGCAGCAATTTAAAAGCAAGTTGAATAAAATCAAAAAAAGCGAAGATGACGCGGATGACCAGCTTGAAGAAGCCACGTCTCTGCTGGAAGAGCTGCCAGTTGCCGATATAATCAAACGCGCCGCCGCCGATAAAGACTGGCTGCTGACTACGGCACTCTATGAAACAAGCCGCAGATTTTTTGCCGCGGAAGTACTGAAACTCATCCCCGAATTGAATACACCGCTGCAGGAAATGATGGATGAATGTCTTGCTGAATTACTGGAACTTTTCTCTGCCCAGCAGAAAGTCAGTAATGTCCGGCGGGAACTTTTTCTCAAAAGTTACCCCAGATCCCGCGGCAGCTGGACAAATCCGCATTGTGCAAACTATAATATGCTGAAAAAACTTTTTGTGCAAAGTATGAATGGGTATTTCAAACTGGACAGACTTTCACGGATCTTTGAGCCGCAGGATTGGGGTTCTGCAATGCTCGATGCCCTGCTGATGGTCGAAGGCACCCCCGGTGCAGCTGAACTGGAAAAAGAGTTCGATGATGCAATGCGCAGCAGTAAAACAGCAATCAGTAATTAATCCGGAGTTGATTGGTATATGAGTAAATATTATATCTTTTCCGCCGGGATCGTGCGCGGTCCGTTTCCGCTGGAAAATATGGCGTTGATGCTTGCCGATGGCAGAATCAGTTTTGACACCCCGGTTTCGCTGGGGAAAAGTACTCCGTGGCGTACCGTTGCAGATCACCAGGAAATAAAAGATGCAGCCAATGCATTGCAGAATAACACCTCCCGGACGGCAACAGTTGCGGACAAAAGCAAAGAGCGCCACAAAGTGGTATTCTACTGTCCGGAGTGCAATCAGAAGTATTCCGGCGATGAATCCTGGCTGGGACGGGATATAGTCTGTATGGCGTGCGGCAAAGTTTTCACCGCCGGTAATCAGGAAAAACAGGACATCCCCACTCCGGCAGCAGAGGCAGAAACGGTACCGTCCAACAATGCGCCGGATACTGTTATAACTTCGATTTTCACCCCCGGTCCGGATACAGTTGCCGGCAGCATACCCGCCGCCGGTACCGAAACATTCAACTGGGCGAACTGTGATGGAGAAATACTCTGTCCGCATTGCTGGCAGCGTTTCAACAGCGAACAGCTGCTTTATATAGCCAGCCACCCCACATTGATGGGCGATCCGGTACTCGGCAGTAACGCTATGCAGCGTTTTTCGCCCGGAAAATTCAATGCTCTTGGTCAGGCACTTGATGCAATGGGCAGCGTTTCCAATGATGTAGCCTGCCCGCGCTGTCACCTGAAAATTCCGCTGACGGTAATTGACGAAAAAAATATCTCTTTTTCTCTGGTCGGAGCGCCATCCAGCGGCAAATCGTACTATCTGGCAACACTGCTGAATGTACTGCGGAGAATTCTGCCGGAAAAATTTGCCTGCACACTGCTGGATGTGGATCTGGAACTGAACCGGGTGTTGGACAGTTACGAAGAAACCCTGTTCCACGCATCACGCCGCAATGAGGTGGCTGTGCTGCCTAAAACCCAGCAGACCGGCGACGATTTTGTAAATGTTGTAACGCTGGATAACATAGCTGTACACCTGCCCAAACCGTTTGTCTATGAAATAAAATATTTTTCCGGCAGTGAACAGCACAACAACAGCAACATAATCTTTTATGACAACGCCGGGGAACAGTTTGAACCCGGAGCCGACAATATCAGCAATCCCGGCACCAGACATCTGGCGTGTTCTGATGGTTTGATCTTTATCTTTGACCCGGTCAATGATGCGCTGATGCGCGAAAACTGCAATCAGGAAGACCCGCAGTTGCAGAGCGATGAACACGTTTATGAACAGACTAAACTGCTTTCAGAAATGATTTCCCGTATCCGCCGCCACCGCAATATGAATACCGGTAAACGCTCCGATATACCGCTGGTGATAGCCGTTGGCAAATATGATGCCTGGAAGGATCTTCTGATGCTTGCAACGGATAGTGCGTCTATGTACAGCCCGCAAGATGGCAAATTAAGCAATTTGTGGAACCGTAACGCAGTTATGGATATATCGTTCAAACTCCGGACTCTGCTGATGAAGTATGTTCCGGAACTGGTGCATACCGCGGAAGGTTTCTTTGAAAATGTTGTTTTTGTGCCTTTCAGCAGTTTCGGGTGTGCTTCAAGCACCTCAAGTTCCGGGCAGCTGGGGGTGGTTCCGGCTATGATCAAACCTCTCTGGGTGGAAGTACCGTTTCTTTTTCTGTTGGAAAAATGCGGTTTGATCCACGCTGATACAACTCCGGAATATGATGAAAAAATCGCTGCAGAATTCGTCAGCGGTTATATGCTGTTCCGGCATCCCGGCAACGGAGATATCGTGCGTCTGCCGCAAAATTACGCGGGCAGCGTACTTGACTTGAACGGCAAACGTTACAAACTCGCCGGAGAACCGACAGCTGACAATGCCCCGGCTGCCGGTGATACGGCATCCGATCTTTGGGTGTAAAACTTTATGTTTGAACTTGTTTACACTTCAGCACCGCACGGACTGCTGCCGGGCAGATCAGGTTTTTCCACAGTGGCAATGACTTCCGGTATGCCGCCCAACCTGATCTTTCCATTGGAAAATTTAAGCGGCTACAATTTTACTTTCAATGAAGGTACACTGCCGGAAGAATTGAATCCGGTATGCTGTTACTACATAAAAATGCGCTTCGGCAACCACAATCTGCCGGTAGCCGGACGGGTGGCGCCCTGTGGTCTGGATTACAGTAAACGGAACAATAAAATAGCCCATCATATACTCTTTGAATCAGTCAGCGAACTTGCCGCATTGAATGGCGGCAGTGCGGAACTTTTTACCAGGCAGGAGCTGTTTATGACAGAATTCTCCGGGGAGCCGCGCACCCTGCCGTTCCGCAGTGTAAAAAGTACTTCATTTTCTCCTAACATACTGCCGGCAGTGTTCTGGCAGAAAATCGCCGGCAGCAGTATGTATGCCGGAATTATCGCTGAACGCTTCAGAGAAAACCCGCAGCGCCCGTTTTATATAAAATATCCACGAACTTTTGCCAACAGCGATATTGTGCATCTGATTATGGAAGCGGCAGCACTGCTGGAACCGCAGGAACGGTTGGATTTCACATTCAGCACCTATTTTACCAGCGACAGCGCCGCAGTGGAGTGTTTTCTGCGCTGGATACCGGATTTTTCGCCGCTGCTGCCTAATCTTCAAAGATTCCACAGCGCCGATTTGCTTGATCTGGATAATCTTCCGCCGATTCCGGAAAAATATGCCGCCGGCAAGCTGTGTGAATATGCTGTAACCGGCAATATTCCGCAAAAAGCAATCGATCTGCCAGACACAGTGATACTGCTCAACAATAATGACGATGACAGTATTGAACTCTCTGATGATATGCTGGACCCCAATGGCAATGCTGCAAAGCTGACCGGTCTGAAATCACATATAACAGTAAAGAAACACCAAAACAAAGGCCCGGTCAGAGTTAAAAAAAACTCTGCCGGGAAATACCGGACATCATTTCTGCTGGCAGCATCGGCAGTAGTGCTTTTCTGTGCCATAAGTATTGTAATTTGTTTTATACCGGAAAGATCCTTAAAAAGCGAACCGCAGCGTTCCACTCCACCGCAGGCGATCCAGCGTAATATTGCAAAAAAGCAACTGACGCAGGATGAACCCGCTACTCAAGTCAAAACGCCGCAGAAAGTTGACCTGCCGGATAAAAAAACAACTGTAAAACCGTTTGCCTCCCAGGGCAAAATAGTTGTACCTGATCCCCAAACAGCTGCCGTACCAACCGTTCCCCGACCGTTGCCGGCAGCAGAGTCATTCCAACTCTTTTTGAATTACCGGAAGATGCAGAATCCGGCAAACGGCAGTATAATTCTGCAATTGCCCGAAAAACTGCACGATTCGGAAAAAATCGACCTTGATATAGCCCGTATCGGCAACAACAGAATAGAAAAATCTGATTTTGTGCAGCAGCTTTCCCCGCGTCAGACTGCAATCAGATCTGCAGTAAAAGGGAAATTGCCGCTGATGCCCTGCAAAGGAGAAATTTCAGCGGTACCGCATCTGCTGGCAGAACTTGCAGCCAACAGCAGGCAAATGCAATTCAAATGCGTAAACAATATGCCATCGGCAATAATGCCGGCTCCCGCTATGATCAGCCGGATACATTTTATCAGCAAAAAATACCATTATGTATGGCTTAATGAATTTCAAAAAGATTATCTGCGGCTGATTCCCCGCGGCCGGGTCACGGTTGCCGCTGACGGTACATTAAGCTATACAGCATCGGCTTTGGAAAATGAATTACAGAATTGCCTGCAGCGTAAATTCGGCAATTGCAGTGATGCAACATTCCGTTCCAGTTCATTTTTCTTTGACCAGTGGAACAAAACCGTCAGCAACCGCCGGGATTTGACCGTCAGGATCGGAGAAATAAAAAAACAGTTGAAAAATATTCCCCAAAAATCAACTTCCGCATTAAGCCGGAAACAGGCAGCCAATATAGAAAAAAATATTCTGGCAATGAAAGATAAAAAGTTCGAAAATCATTATAACGCCGTCAGCGAATATATCCGGCGCTATTACAACCATACCCCTGCTGAACGCAATGATGCCGGAGTGGAAATGCTGGAAAGTTTCCTGAAAGAATTCAAAGATAAACTTGATGACAAAATCGAAAATCAAGATCAATATAATATCCTGATGGCCAAAATCAACGGCTGGAAAAATAAAGATCTGAAAAAAATATCCGCTCTGCAAAAATTAAAACAGGAATTGTCACGGAACAGTAAAAAATTTGATGAAACAAACCGCCAGCTTGCCCGGTGCTGGCAGAATATGAGCTTAACTGCCAATAATATAGATCCATCATTATCCGGCCGGCTTGCACTGATTATGGGCTGTAAAGACGGCAAACTGCCACCGGATTCGCCGATCATACTCAATGAAAAACATTTGAAAAAACTTTCTGTTGAAATCAGTAAATTTATTCAGTTGATACCCATAACAGATCAACCCGCGGGGAAATATTATGAGTAAAATCGACAATGCAATGAACAGCATAAAACAATATCTTTCCGGCCAAGATCAGAGCAATACTCCGCAGATCCGGGAAGCAGCAAAAATCTATATTCAGGCGTGCCGGGAAGTCAACAGCAAATTATCCGAATGCCGCAATCTGATTGCCGCCGGTCTTTATATAGATGCGGAAAAAATCTCCGACAGTATGAATCCGACTTTGTGCAGCAGGGCCAAAATGCTGTTTTTGGAACCAGTTGAACTTGCCCGCCTGAAAGAGATCTGCCAAATGTATCAGTACGGTACTGTGGAAGATATAGATTATGAAACATTGAATAAACTTGACTCCAATCAGGATAAACAGACCGTAAATATCAACAATCTTATTCTGCGTTGGCGCAAGATCGCCCGTACCGGCAGCAATATTGAAAAAATCCGGCTGCTGCGCGATATTATCCGCAATCTGCCGGACAACGGTGATAATGCACTGTGGATCAGCAATCTGCAGAGTGTGGAAAAGCAACATACTCAAATGCTGCTTTCCGAAGCTGAAAGCGCATTGGCTTCCGGCAACGGAGCGCTTTTGGAACAGCTCTGCAATGCCTTGCACGATCCTGAATTGCTTTCCCCGATAGACGGCGAGGTATTGAAAAAATATCAGCCGTGTATTGAAAAGCATCAGAAAGAACTGCTCAATAAAGAGCTGCAGCAGCGCTGCACCGATCTTTTTGCGGCGTACAGTGCAATGAATCCCGATCAGGCGGCAATACACCTGCGTGAATATGATATGCTTGTAAGCAATCCGTTGTACACCCCTGATCCAATGACCGAACAGGCAGTTGCGGAAGTGCGTACCTATGTATCCAATCAGCAGTTAAGACGCGAAAATGAACAGATTTATCAGCGAACCCTTGCCGAACTTACTTCCGCGCTGGATAAACACGCAGATTATGAGTCGATCGAAAATCTCTATGCTGCACTGCGTCAGACCGATCTGCCGATAGATCAGCGTCTGAACAGCCGGGTTGCCAACCGGCGCGAGGAATACATTATAGAAACCAACCGCCGCCATCTGCGCAAGTGTATTTACGGAGTGCTTTCAGCAATATTGCTGCTGATAGTCGGCTTTATGACTTTTATTCTGGTACAGCGTGCGCGTAATTACAACAGCAGCTGCGATTCAATGCTCAATCTTATGAAGCAGAAAAACTATGCCGGAGTGTTGGAGTTGTATGAAAATATACAGAAAAATTCGCCTGTTCTTCTTCAGTTCGGCAAACTTTCCGCTCTGAAAATGGAAGCAGAAAAGCTCCTCGCCGAACAGAAAACCGCACAGGATAAACTTGCCGCCATTTTTGATCAGGCGGAAAAAGAGCTGCAAAAAGCCCTGCCCGATCAGCAATATATCCGCCAGCTCGAACAGAATATAAAATCATCCGGCAATACTGCTATGACTCCGGCTCTGGAAAAACGCCTGCAGGAGTTTCAGTTTGCGGTGCGGCAAATGGAATTCAAGATGCGTCAGCAGCAGGAAAAAGCGTTCTCTGCAGCAATCAGCCAGGCAACTGTTCAACTGGATGAATGTATGGATATAATGCAGCGCCCCAATGCTGATTTTCAGCAGATCAATGCCCGGATTTCCGTAATTATGGAAAACATCGAACGCTATGCGGCAAATGCCGGAAATGTTTCACCGCAGCTGCGCCAACAGCAGCTTGAACTGGTGCGCAGCCGGGTCAACACACTGCGCCAGGATTTGCGTAATGCCATACAGCGCAACACCTTGAATAAACAACTCAACACGCCGAAGAGTTTTGCTGAATACATTGAAACGCTGGAAAAACTCCCTGAAACAGCACCTGATCTTGCTGCCGGAAGTTACAAAACATTGCTGCAGAAAATGCCGCTGTACCGAATGTTGAACAGCGCCGCAACTATGGGCAATAATGTAAAAGACAAGCAGGAATTGCAACAGTTTTTACAGCAGAACAATATAAATATACCCAATATATGTTTTGCCAGTGATGCCAGTTCACTGCTGCCGGATGAGTTTTTTGCCGAACGGCTCAAACGCCAGACGGATCAACTGCAGAATGATCTGTTTGATCTTTACAACTGTTATGAACTGGTTTTTGAAGATCCCTCCGGAGTGGATTGGCGGTTTTATTCGGCGGAACAGCCGATTTCCGACCGCAGCCGGACTTCGCGGATCCCCAAGGCGCTGGCTGTAAATGTTATGCTTTCGCCTGGCTCCAACGGTAAATTTCTGCCGATCAGAGTCATACGCAAAAATTCCGGTGAAATCGTGTTCTATCCCGGTAAACTTGCCGGAACAATTCTGCCCAAAGAGTTTGTCAAGCTGAAAAATATGAATGTAACTGACACATTGTTCCCCAAAGCGCGACACAGCAGAATGCTGGAACGCATACTGCGGGAATTGAGAAAATGTTCCGATCCTGAAGCATTGTCCCGGGCTATCTGCGAGCAGCTGCAAATAATCTGCAAAGATGATTCTGCCAATACCTTTGCCAGGGCGGCAATCGCCCGCAGACTGCTGGATATACTGCCGCTGTCATCGGAGTTTTACCTGACTGCTGTAAATCACTATACCGGTTTGCTGGACACAACCGCTTTGCAGCAGTATGAGCTCTGGTATCAGCCTACAGTGGAAGCTGAATTCGCCGAACAGAGTACGGAGTTAAAAAAGATTTTCAGATCATTCAATCCGGAAAATCTTCAGAAGATGCGCAAGTTTAACGAAAAACTCTGCAGAAAAGCGCTCAATCGCGGCATCACTGCCGGCGGCATAATCCTTAAAAACAGAGACGGCAAAACCAAACTGCACTTTTTCACTCCCGGTATGGAATTCAGTGAATTATGGCTGTACACAAGCAACTCTGATTCCGGAAAAACAGCCGGATTTACCGTCTGTACGCCGCAAGAGATAACTTCCGGCACCGTGAAAAATCTGGAAAACGGCACTGTATTTTTTGTACCTTTTGACAATAATAATACCCGCACACTGGCTGATGAGTTCATCCAGCAGGCGGCAAAAGAAAATATTGCTCCGGTCATCTGGCCCGCCAGCTGGCCGCTGAACCGGCGGTAAACGGCTTTATGAACAAGAGATATTTTATCAAAAAAAATCAGTTTATCACCGGACCTTTCAGTAAGTGCGATATAATCCGTATGCTCGAATCCGGACAGGTTCAGGTTTCGGATATGGCATCCTGTGATAAACAATCCTGGGAATATATACAGCACGCACTTGATCTGCCGCTGCCGAAAGCGGAAAATCTGGACAAGATGAATCCCTCGGAAAGCGTGGCATTTATGCTGCCTCCGGATGATATGCCGGAACCGCCGGGCAGTAAACCTTTGCCGCCGCCGGTCATAAAAACACCACTCCGGCATTATACAAATTCCTGTGATGCAGAAAAATCCGGCGATAACTCCGGCAATGATTTTTCGTGGAACCGTATTTTTTCACTCACGCTGGGAGCGCTTTTTAACGGATGCAACTCTCTGAAACTGCTGGCGGAGCAATCTGTGTACAAGGTAATTGCTGCAGCAGTGTTTGCATTTTTCACATCAATTATGCTGAACACCATCAGCTCTGCGCTATTTATCCAATACTACAATGTATCGCTTTCTGCGGCGCTGATCAGATTCGGCATATTTATTGTGCTGACAGGAACAGTGCTTTACCTGATAAATCTTTTCAGCACTCTTTTGCAATTTACTGAATATACACCGGAAAAACGCGCACTTGACCTGCTTTCGGCAATGCTGATGCTGCAGAGTATTTCTGCAGTGACCGCATTGCTTACGGCGGTAATGTTTTACGGCAATGGCGAATTATTCTCTGTCGGTACAGCAAAAATGCAAATCATCAGCTGCGCAGTTTTGCTGCCGGCGGGATTTTTCAGTGCCAATGCACTGGTTACCGGCAGACTCTATTTCCTTACAGCACAGCAAAGAGGTTTATTTACAGCCAATTTACTGGCAATTGCCGGATTATATTTATCTGTCATACTGGCAATGCTGCTCATCAATCCCATATATAATGCGTAAAAACAGGAGAATACTTTATGAAATTATCTTACAGCGGCAACGATATAGAACGCCTTTGCGGCTTCAAAAGCAAAAAATTGACAATGGTCAACTATATATTCACCTTTATAATCGGAGCGATTTTTACGGTCATATTTTACGGCTTGCTGATTCCATTTTACGGCAAGGGTGTGGATATGATTGATATGTTTTTCCACGGCGGCAGTTACAACCGTTCAAGCCTGCCCTACTATACAGTGTTTCTGACCTGCTGGTCGCTGGCAATATTGCTGGTAAAAAAACTCAAGTTGAAAAATCAGCGCAAAGCATTTGAACTGGATATTCTGCCTGAAGACCCTAATTTTGTACTTTCAGCGCGTACCGCACGCGAAATTCTCGACCGCATTTACCTTAATGTGGATCAGCCCAGTTGTTATGCACTCTTTGACCGGATCGATCTGGCGCTGGCAAATTTGAAAAATCTCGGCAATGTGGCATCCGTTTCGGAGTGTTTGAGCAATCAGGCCAATAATGATGAAGAATATCTGGGCAACAGTTACACTATCCTTAAAGGTTTTCTCTGGGCGATCCCGGTACTGGGTTTTATCGGTACAGTCATCGGTTTGTCGCAAGCTGTGGGCGGCTTCGGTAAAGTAGTGGCGCAAGGGGCAGATATTGAAGAAATGAAAAACGCTCTGGGCGGCGTGACCGGCGGTCTGGCTGTGGCATTTGAAACCACATTGATCGCGCTGGTGCTGGCATTGATCGTACAACTGGCGGCAAAGTTTGTGCTTAACGAAGAAGAACTCTTTCTGGATGAATGTGCTGATTACTGCAACCGCAACATTCTTGCCAAGATGAAAGATGCCAATCTGGACGATAACGAAAATATTTGAGATACTGCGCTATGGCACGCAACGAAGAAGATTCAGCAATTTCACTCTTTTCGTTTCAGGACATTATCACATCGTTGACGGGGATAATGTTTCTGGTGGTGTTACTGTTGGTGCTGATGCTTCTTACATCGCATCAGCCGGGCGGCAGAAAACAGGCTGAAGAAGTCCGCGAACTGCAGTCTCAAATCGAAAAACTGCGCAAAGAACTGCAGAGTCATCAGCAGACACAGCAGATGCTGGACGAATCACTGCAGAAATTAAAACAACTCTCCGCAGAAGAAATCGAAGCAATGCACCGTCAACTGCAGGAGCAAGTCCGCCAGACCCGGCAAAAACTTGAAAACTTAACTCAACTCAACCATATTGTCCGGCAGGAAAATAAAGATATCAGGCAAAAAATACAAACCGCTGAAGAAACAGAAAAAACGGTCAGTAAAAAAATCGAATCTCTGCAAAAAGAAATCGCCAGACAAAAAGAGCTCCTGAAGAAAAAAGAGCAGGAAATAAAACAGAAAAAGCAGTTGATCAAATTTGCCATCGACAGCTCCAGCAGTAAAAAACCTCTGCTGGCAGAATTGGATGCCGATGGTATAGCCGTCTTCAATCCGGAAGCCAACAACCGGATCGATTTCAAAAAAAACGGCAATGCTGATGCGGCATTACGCGAGTTCAATATGTATCTGGCAGGCGTTGACAAAACGGAATACTACTTTTCTGTAGCAGTAAAGCCCAGTGGATTCAAGTATGCCAACAGTGTATTGAAAATGTTGAAAGAGTCAAAAATTGAGCGCGGTTTTGAAATATTGCCGGATAACCAAAGCACACTTTTCGGAGAAAATGCATTATGAAAAGACGCCGCAGCGAAGAAGATGATTCCAGTTTGGAACTGCTGCTGGATACAATGTGCAACACTTTCGGCGGAGTGATGTTCATTGCTATATCGGTGTTTGTTCTGCTTTCGGCAATGAGTCAGGATCCGGCATCAAAAATGCAGGAAAAATCCTCCGATCCGGCTGCTCTGCGTAAAGAGATAACCCAACTGCAGACATTGCTGGAAAAGATCCGCAATGATATTCAGCTGAAAAGCCAGCTGCTTCAGATAAAGCAGACAGCACAGGAAAATCCCCGGCTGCAGGAAATAATGATTATGCAGCAGATGGTCAAAGAAAATAATTTAAAAATATCCGCAGCGGCAATCGAATCCAAATTACTCCGCCGGGAAAAAACTGAACTCATCAAACAACAGCTTGATCAGCAGAAAATACTCTCTCTCAAGATGCAGGACCTCCGCAATCTTGAAGTTATTGAACTTGATACCGCGCGGAAACTTGACAAAATTATGCAGCAGAATATCCTGCAGCGCACGCTGACATTCAAACTCATCCGTCCCGGCAGCAAAGCCCCGTTCTTTCTTATGGTCAGCAATAATGAAGTTTATCCGGTTGGCCCGTGGCAGAAAAAAGGCGCAAAAGATCAGATCGATCCGGCTGTAACACATAAAAATTACTCCCGGAACAATATTTCAGCAGTAGAGTGCAACATCATTCCCGGCAAAGGCATAACCATAACCCAAAACGGTAAAATCACTCCGGAATTTCTGGGGTTACTGAACCGGCTGCCGGCTGACCGGGTACCCAAATTTTTCATTACCCCAAACAGCGCCAAAAGCGTTTTTGTAATGCGTTCTTATCTGAAAAAGCATAATATTGAACACGGTTGTACTCTTGCTGCCAGAGATGATGAACCGTTTTTCTTCCAATACTCACAACAGGCTGATTATGAATATTGATCCTTATATTGAATTGAGTAAAAAATCCCGATCTCTCCGGCATCCGGCGTGGTCGTACTGCAGCACGGCGCTGATGATAGTATTGCTGCTGCTCTGGTCGGTTTTATGCCGCAGTTGTGTAAACGGCGACGGCAGCGGCGGACTCAATGGCGGTAACGGCTCTCTGATAAGCGGCAGCGGTACTGGCAGCGGGGATCACGGCAAAGGCCGCGGCGCCGGAAAATCCGGCGACGGCACCGGCAGGGAAAAAGCCACTGGAAGTATTGGTCTGGGCAAAAACAACGATGAAGCCCAAACTGCTCCGGCTGGTGAAAATGCCCCGCAGGCCGTTCCGCAGCAGCAGGTAATAAATCTGCCCGCCAATAAGGTATTTGCCCGTGGAGCCGATATAGAATCCATCAAACAGCTTGCGCCGCCCAAGGTAAAAACTCCAACCGATAAAAATACCGGCGGTGCCCCATCCGGAGTCAGCGGCATTGCCGGCAGCGGTTTTTACGGAGTGCGCGCCGGATCCAATGCCCGGATACTCTTTCTTGTGGATATGTCAGGCTCTATGGGTTCTCCGGCATCCGGCGAACAAGGTAAAACTCAAATGGATGTATTGAAAAACGAACTGTACAAATCGATCTTCGGCTCTGTAAAAAAAATCGGCAAAGCCAACCGGCAGCAGGGCGGATTTATTATTGCAGCATTTGATGATATGACTGAAGTCTTTCCTCCCAAAAAGATTTGCCGTTACAAAGATAAAGATAATATGAAAGCAGCCGCCAAATTTATTTCCTCCATACATCCGCGCGGCGGAACCGGTTTCAAACAGGCGTGGAAAAAATCAGTAAAACTCATAAAAGATAACGATATAGATATCGTCTATTTTCTTACCGACGGTGCCGGTGATGCCGACGACAAATGGATCCTTGAACTGCTGAAAAAAGAAACCGGCAAAAAGTTGGTCGTCAACTGTATTTCGCTGGGCGATGACCGGGAGTTTATGGAAAAAATCGCCAAAAAACGAAAAGGGAAATATGTCTGTCTGAAATAAACTCCGGATCAGAAACAGACCGCCGCGATCGAAGCCAGACAGAGCAAAGTGGCAATTACCTGCATAACCGTGCGCTTTTCCCGCAAAAGCAATATGGCATAAAGTTCAAAAGCTACAATGCTCGACGCGGTCATCAGCTGTGTGGAAATAGCTCCGATCCCCGCCTTGGCCATAGCATCCAGCCCGGGATAGAGCAGCAGCGAACAGGTTGCCACTTCCACTGATACAATAAGTCCGGAATATATCCAGGTGTACTTGTTGCGCGTCTGCGGAACGATCTGTTTGCGCACATTGCCGGAGACACATATTGTAATAACAAAACCCAGCAGCAGACCACTGAAAAATCCCAATGTACGCCAGATACTCGGCACCTGATCAACTCCGGCAAGGTTGGAAGGTATGTACTGACAACTCTGGCAGCCGCAGGTGGCAAGGAACGAAAGCAGCGTAAAAAACATCCATTTGCCTTTGGCTGTATTATCCCCGGCCACGGCAAAAATCGTCAGCGCCGCGATCACCAGCACCACTCCGGCAACAAAACTCCAGCTCAAGGGTTCGCCGAAAAATGACACACCGAGAATAAACGGGCAGATAAATCCCATCTGAATGATACTCCAGATGATCCCGTTGGGGCCGAAATTCATAGCCCTGTTCATAAACTGCAATTGAGCAAAATTCAATATGCCGCCCAGTATGATCCACCCCATAATAACCAGCACTTGAGGCGATGTAAAATCCGGCAATCCCTTACCCAATGCAATAGGCAGACTCACTGCCGCACCCAGCGCCGCACTGCAGGCGACCATCAGCTCCATATTCAAATTGCGCCGGTTGGCTACCCCTGCAACATAGCCCCATACGATCCAGCTTATACCGACTAAAAGCATAGCAACAATACCGAAAATCATAAAAAAAATCCTTTCTGATCAAATAAATGGATCATTCTGTCGAAGTAAAAAATGGGTTCTTATTCCGGAAAAACCGTGACCACAGTCACATTATCCGCCGCACCGCGCCGCAGAGTTTCGCGTACCAGCCGGTCATTGGCCTGCCGCGGCGTGGAACAGCTGCTCAAAACCCCGGCCAGTTCTTCGTTTTCCCAGTAATGAGTCAAACCGTCGGAACAGAGCAGATATTTATCATCTTTGCGCCGGAAATAGGTGTGGATCTCCGGCTTGAGCACCTTATCCGTGCCCACCGCCTTGGATATCACGTGCGATCCGGGCAGCTGTTGGGGATCGGTCACGCCGCTTTCCACCAATTCATTCTGAACGGTGTGATCTATAGTTAAAAGCATACATTCATTGTTGCGCAGGCAGTATGCCCGGCTGTCGCCGACGTGCACCACTACCGCCATCTGCGGAGTAAAAAGTGCCGCCACCAGTGTTGTGCACATCGGTATAGGGCGCCGGCGCTCGCGGTTTGCCGCATAAATATCATTATTGGCACGCGCCACACTTTCCATCAGCAAATTTCCCAATTGAGCATCTTCCGGGTGTTGATTTTTACGGAAAAACTTTTTGGCATCTGCCAGCAGCCGGTAACAGCACAGATAACTGGCGATTTCGCCGCCGGAATGACCGCCCACACCGTCGGCTACCGCAGCCAGACAATATCCGGGAAAAAGTGACATATAGAAGAAATTATCTTCATTGTGCCGCCTTACACAACCCTGATGAGTTTCCCCCGCCGCAATCAGCTGCGGCATTGTTTCTGCTGCCATTTACACACCTTCCAATACCCGAAAAAGCCTTTTTCCGAAAAAAAATGCTGTTTTTTATTGAATTTTATAATAAAATAGCACTTATTTTGCAATATGTCCATATTTTTTCTTTGATTTTTTAAAATACTCTGCTATTGTGTTGACAGAGCAAAGCCCGTCGGGGTTTTCCCTAACGGGCTTTGCTCGGTATCATCCGGCGCAGAGAGCGTCGCTTTTCAGCAGATAAACTTTCTGCAGTGCCGGGAGTTGTCAGGTATATTTTCAACCCGAAAACCAGTCGGGTACCGGCAATAAGGCCTGGATCCGGCAAGGTTTTCCAATGTATCTTTTAAGAAAGGAAAGACACATATGAAGAAAGCTGCAGAAATCCGCAATTTCGCTATTGCCGGTCACGCCGGCAGCGGCAAAACCACCCTCGCTGAAATGCTCGTTTTCAAAGGCAAGGGTATATCACGCCGCGGAGCGGTTGAAAATAAGAACACGATTTCAGACTTTACCCCCGAAGAACAGGAACGCGGCGGCTCCATTTACGCCACCCAGATGGATACTTCCTGGAAAGATCACCAGTTTTTCTTTGCCGACACCCCCGGTTACGGTGAATTTCTCGGCGAAGTGACAGCCTCCTACGCAGCATCTGATGCAGCATTGGTCATTATTGATGCGGTTGACGGTCCGCAGGTCGGTACAGCACGCGCCTGGAAATATGCGCGTCTGGCAGGCAAACCGCGTGCAGCATTTGTCAACCGTCTTGACCGCGACCGCGCCGATTTTGCCGCCACTCTGGAAGCTATGCGCGGCAATCACGGCAAAAATGTGATTATTCCACTCTATTACCCGGTCGGTTCCGAAAGCGATTTCAGCCGGGTCGTCAATGTTCTTTTTGATAAAGATATACCTTCTGAAATTGCCGATCAGGTTGCCGAATGCCGCGCGTTGTGGATGGATGTTATTGCCGAAACCGATGAAGAATTGATGATGCGCTATCTGGATGGCGAAGAACTCACCGATGAAGAGATCTCCAAAGGTCTGGTTGCCGCCGTTCACGCCTGCAAAGCGATCCCGATTTTTGTCGGCAGCGTGGCAAAAGATATCGGTATCGATGAACTTATGGACGGCATTATCAAGGTTTTCCCTGCCCCGACCGACCGCAAAGATATCAAAGATGCCGGCGGCAATGCAATAACTGTTGCTGAAGACGGTACTGCAGTTGGGCAGATCTTCAAATCGCTGAACGATTCATTTATCGGTCAGCTGGCATTTATGCGCGTATTTTCCGGAGTTTTCAAATCCGACAGCGATGTATTCAATGTCAACAATCAGAGCAAGGAACGCATCGGTCAGATGCTTTTTATGAACGGCAAAACTTCCGCGCACTGTACTGAAGCCGGCCCCGGCAGCATTGTGGCAATTGCCAAACTCAAGAGCACCAAAACCAACCATACGCTTTCCAGTGCGGCAGAAACCAAACCGCTGGCGGCAATCGATTTTCCCAAACCGGTTATGTCTTACGCGGTGACTGCCAGTAAACCCGGTGAAGATGAAAAGATCGCCGGCGGTCTGGCAAAAATAGCCGAATGTGACCCGACTGTCACACTCAAGCGCAGCGAAGAAAGCAACGAACTGCTGCTCTCCGGTATGGGCGACCAGCATCTGGCTGTGGTGGGCAAAAAACTGCACGAACAGTACAAGGTTTCCGCAGAATTTGCCATCCCCAAAGTGCCGTACCGCGAAACCATCACCGGCAATGGCGATGCCAGTTACCGCCACAAAAAGCAGACCGGCGGCTCCGGGCAGTTTGCCGAAGTGCATCTCCGGATCGAGCCTTATGCCGACGGATACGAATTTGCCAATGAAGTGGTCGGCGGCAACATTCCCAAAAACTTTATCCCCGCCGTGGAAAAAGGAGTTATGGAAATGCTTGCCAGAGGTCCGCTGGTCGGATGCCCGGTGCAGAATGTGAAAGTTACCGTGTACGACGGCAAATATCACCCCGTGGACTCCAACGAAATGGCGTTCAAGATCGCCAGCCGCACGGCGTTCAAAGAAGCTATGAAAATGGCTAAACCGGTATTGCTTGAACCGGTTATGGCAGTCAAGATCATTATTCCGGAATCCTACACCGGGGATATTTCAGGCGACCTCAATCACAAGCGCGGACGTATTCTGGGGCTGACCAGCGAAGAAGGTATGCAGGTGGTCAATGCCGAAGTCCCGCTGGCGGAAATGGCAAAATATGCCACCGAGATCCGCAGTATGACCGGCGGACGCGGCTCGTTTGAAATGGAATTTGCCCGCTACGAACAGGTTCCGGGCAATGTGGCAGGCGATATTATTGCGGCACATCAATCCGAGGCGGAAGAAGAATAAAATATTTTCTCTTTAACGGGAAATTACAATCAATAAAGCAGAAAACGGTGGAAAAAACGCCGTTTTCTGCTATATTGTATATTAAACAATGTCCCAACAAAGGAATTAAGTATGAAAAATAAACCTCTGTACCTGACTTTATCACACCGTTCACGGCTGGATTTTGCAAGTGACATAAGCGATAAACAGCTGGAACTGGCAGCCAATGAACTTGAACGGCTGGTTCTGACCCGTTTCAGCACAGGCAAAAAAGAGCCTGATCAGGTGATCGGGATATTTTTCAATGTAACCGACTCTGCGGAAGGCTTTTCAGTAAAAGCATTGAAAAACGCATTGGAATTCACCGCCCCGACCGCGCTGGAAATACTTTACGCAGTGTATGATTTTGCGGAAGAATACCTCGGCTATTGTTTTTTTGAGCCGGGCATCGATTCACTGGATGAATTCGGCGGCAAAGTAACTCTGCCGGTCAATAAATACATTATCCGCAACCGCAAGCCGGCATTGGCAATAAGAACTATGGTGCAGGAGTTTCCGTTCAGCGACGAAGATTACATCATTGCCGACTGGATGGTCAAAAACAAACTCAACACCCTCGCAACCTGGATGAAATATTACGAAGATATAACTGAAGATCTGCAGAATTATTTTGATTTGCGTGGTATTGGGATCACCGGTGGCGGCCACAACTTCAGTTTTCTTATCCCTACTGATAAATATGCCGACCACCCGGAATTTTTTGCCGAAAGAAACGGTCAGCGCATCAAACCCGACGATAAGGGTACCGGCTTGCTTTTGAGTCAGCAATTGTGTACAACCAATCCGATCCTGCGCGAAGAACTGGTCAAAAACATCATCGAATACAGCAAAACCCACCCCAAACTCAAATCGATCGGCTTATCGCCCAACGACGGCTTCGGCTGGTGCGAGTGTGCAGAGTGTTCCAAATACTATGACAAAACCCGCAAAGGCGATCTTTACAGCCTTTCCGAACACGTTTATCCGGCAAGCGGCATCTATCACCAGCTGGTCAAATATGTCAACCGGCGGCTGCGGGAAGAAAACTGCCAGATCAAACTCGGGTTCGGCGCATACATAAACTACTGCCGCCCCAGTGAAGGTATGACTCTGGACAAGGGTATGGGCAGCGGACTTGCCAACTACTGGCGGTGCATCAACCACAAAATCAACGATCCGGCGTGTCCTGTCAACTCACATTATGCGGAAGACCTCAAAAGCTGGCTGAAAGTCAAAAACGGCGGAACTTTCGGCATTTATGAGTATCTTATGGGGGTAAATTTCTACATTTCACTGCCGATGGTCTTTACCGACTGGATTTTTGATGAAATAAAATACTATAAAGAACTCGGTGTTGACGGTTTTTCAACCCAGTTCCACATTCCGCACTGGCACGTTTACGGTATAAACTATTATTGTATGGCAAATGCCTTGTACGACAAAAAACGCAGCACCACCCACAAACGGATGTGGAACGCGCTGTTCGGCAAAGATGTTGAAGAAGGCAAACGCTTTTTCAGTAAAGTCAACAAACTCGTGCATAGTGCCGGCGCGTGCCATATACCCTACCCGTATGCGCTCTTCAGCCGTACCAAACTCAAAGACTACGAAAAACTTCACGAAATGGCAAAAGCACTCTGCAAAAAACTCCCGCGTGATGAATACCGGCAGAATCTGGTGCTGTGGACAGAATATCTGTTGAGGTTCAAGACTTTCTTCGACAATTATCACGCCGGCAAAGCCGGGGTGAAAGAGCTGCAGAAGTTCCGCAAATGGGCAACCGATAAATGCAGCGGCAGACGGATATTGCGCTTTGCATCGTTCAACCGCTATACCGGTCAAATCGAAAAGATGATTTCCGAAGGCAAAAAATGGCTGCATTTCGGATTGGATTGGGAAGATGCATACGTTATAAAGCATACTCAAACTATATTTAAGTGATACAAAGGCAAAAAAATGGCAAAAAAAGCAAAAAATCTTGTTTTAAGCAGCCGTTCACGGCTGGAATTTGTTAATCTGCCCGACAACGGGCAGCTGGAACTGGCAGCCAATGAACTTGAACGGCTGACGGTTACCCGTTTTGCGGGCAAAGCCGATCCCGATCAGGCAGTGGATATCATCTTTGATGTCAGAGAAAGTTTCAAAGGTTTTTCGGTAAAAGCATCTGAAAACAGCATCAGATTTACCGCCCCGACCGCGCTGGAAATACTTTACGCAGTGTATGATTTTGCCGAAGAATTTCTCGGCTACACCTTCTTTGAACCCGGCTGCGACACCCTCGAACAGTTCGGCGGCAAAGTTCAGCTGAAAACCACCGGTTATCTGATCAGAAACCGTGTCCCGCTCTGCAGTATAAGAGGTTTTGTACAGGAATTTCCGGTCAGCGAAGATAATTATATTATTGCCGACTGGATGGTCAAAAATAAATTGAATTATCTCCAGACCTGGATGAAATATTATGATCAGATCGATGAGGATATGCTCGACTTTTACCGGGTGCGCGGCATCACCATCGAAAGCGGACACCACAATTTCAGCTATCTTATCCCGGCAGAAAAATACGCCGCCGAACATCCGGAATTTTTTGCCGAACGCAACGGCGAACGCATCAAACCGAGTTCGTCAAAAAGTGCTCTGCTTTTGAGCGAACAGTTATGCACTACCAACCCCGCATTGCGCGAAGAACTGGTAAAAAATCTGATAGAATACGGCAAAAAACACCCGGAAGTCACCCACGTCGGACTCAACCCCAACGACGGATTCGGCTGGTGCGAATGTGCCGAATGCAGTAAATTCTACGATAAAAACCGCAAGGGCGAACTCTACAGCCTTGCTGAACACGTCTATCTTGCAGGAGAAATTTTCCACGATCTGCTCCGCTATGTGAACCGCCGTCTGAAAGAGGAAAACTGCAACCTTAACGTAACATTCTGCGCTTACATCAACTACTGCTACCCCACTGAAGGTATGACTCTGGAAAAAGGTATGACCGTGGCAATGGCAAATTACTGGCGCTGCATCAACCATAAAATAGATGATCCGGAATGTCCGGTAAATTCGCGTTACGCACAGGATATCAAAGCCTGGGCAAATGTGAAAAACGGCGGCAAAGTAATGATCTATGAGTATTATATGGGGGTGAATTTCTACATATCACTGCCGATGATACACACCGGAAAAATCTTTGACGAAGCATCATTCTACGCCAAAAACAATGTCGATGGCGTAATCACCCAGTTTCATCTGCCGCACTGGAGCGTATATGGCGTAAACTATTACACTATGGCCAATGCGCTCTATGGCAAAAAACGCAACGCTGTGCTTGACCGGATGTACAAGGCATTGTTCAATGATGATGCTGCCGAAGGCAAACGCTTCTATAAAAAACTGGAAAAGATTGTAATGTCCGCAGGCAAATGCCACATTCCCTACCCGTACAGTCTTTTCAACCGTACTGAACTCAAGGATTACAAAGCAGCCAAACGTATGGCAGAAAAACTCTGCAGCAAGATGCCGCGCGACGAGTTCCGCAAAGATCTGGTGCTGTGGATGGAATATCTGGTGCGCTTCAAGACCTTCTTTGACGATTATAACGCCGGAAAGGCCGGAGTCAAAGAAGCCAGAGCGTTCCAGAAATGGGCACAGAGCAAATGCTCAAAACGCCCGGTGCTGCGTATGGCAAGTTTCAACAGTTATACCAACAAGCTCATCCAGCAGTTGGAAGAAGGCAAAAAATGGCTGCACTTCGGTCTGGATTGGGAAGATGCGTATATCATAAAACACAGTCAGGGGATCTTGAGCAAGGACGCATAAAGCATATCAGGATATAAAGGCATATCGCAGCAAACGGCAGTAATATGCCTTTCAGACAAAAAAATATCATTCTGGCTTGAAGTTTTGCAAAAGCGTGCTATATTACTGATTCAGTTATTGCAAAGTCAATAAATTGGCAAGAAACTCAAACCTGAAAAAAAGGAAGTTATACTATGAAAAGAACATTTCAGCCGTCGAACCGCAGAAGAAAACGTCGCTTGGGCTTTATGGCCCGTATGGCTACCAAAGGTGGCCGTCTGGTTTTGAAACGCCGCCGTATGAAGGGTCGCGCCAAGCTGTCTGCGTAATCAATGATGGATTGTTCCGGCGAAATGGATCCGGTACTTAAGCTGCGCCTGCTCAAAAGCGACAAGCTGACATTGAAATCTGATTTTGATGCAGTAAAAAATGAAGGTCGTTCTGCAGCAGGCGCATTGCTTGTGGCGGCAGCGGCAGTTTCGGAAAACGGCAGGTTACAGACAGGGGTGATATGCGGCAGAAAATTCTGCACCAAAGCAGTAGTCCGCAACCGGGCACGGAGGTTGGTATGGGAGAGTTTCAGGCTCTTGAAACCAACGATCAAACCGTGTCGCCTGGTGTTCATTCCGCGTCAGCGCATCCGGCAGGCAAAGTGTGCCGATGTGATGTACGAAATGGAAAAACTGCTGAAGAAACTGCAGCTGATCAGGGACTTGGAAGATTGAGTAAAGCGGCAATATTTCTGCCGCTTGTACTGATAAGATTATATCAGTTGACCCTTTCGCCATATATCGGAAACTGCTGCCGGTTCACTCCAAGTTGTTCAAGATACGCTGCCGAAGCCTACCGCACACACGGATTCTGGCGCGGCAGTGTATTGACCATTTACCGGCTGTTACGTTGTCAGCCGTGGTGCAAGGGTGGTTTTGATCCAGTTCCGCCGCGCAAAAAGCACCGATAAAAAAAGATAAATCCGGCGCCCATCCGGTAGGGCATACAATTAAATATTTTTTGGCAAAAGTATTGCCGTTGCGGCAGTTGCGGTTTAACTTTCCGGGTACAAGTTCAAAAAGTTATTCCGGCAGTTTGCCTTACAATCAAAGAAAAGAGTTCTATTTTGAATTTGGATAAACAAAGCATTGCAGCGATAGTTGCCGGGGTGCTTGCCCTGGTATTGTGGTACACATTCGGTCCTGATATGACTCCGGAACCGCCTCCGGAACCGGCAGCCAGAAAAGTTGCCGCTGCCAATCAGAAAGTTCCGGCAAAAGCTGCGGTTGAACAAAAAGTTTCAACACCCGTAAAAACAGTTGCGGCAAAAGCAATGCCGGCTGTTGCGCTTACAGCAGAAGATTCCACTTATTTTATCCAGCCGGTCAACGGTACGCTGGAAAAGATCGTGCTGCCGGAAAGTTTCCTGAAAAACGACCGCAAAAGCGCTATTGAAATAACCAATGACTTTCCGGAACAGGCGGAAGTTGCCGCCGAATACGGTGCATTCGGGCTGCGTACCGACCGCGGTGCTGTTGCAACAGTAAAAATCGATCAGAGCCGCAAGATAGATGATTCAACGTATCTGCTGGCGCGTACAATGCGTGATGCCTCCGGCGGAGAATTTACTCTGATCAATACCTACAAAGCCCTGCCCGGATACCGTTTGGAAGTAAAGAGCCAGATCGTAAACAACAGCAAAAAAGCGTTGTATATACCGGCACTGACTATTTCCGCCGGCGATCTTCAGCAGTGGCAGAAACTTTCCGGTGATGCCAAAAGTCCCTCGCAGGAACTGCACACCGTTGAATACTGTACACTTACCGGCAAAGTCAAAAATGAAAATGCCAACGCCGATAATGATGATTGGGCGGAACTCACCGGCAAGCCGGTGCGCTGGTTCGGCTGTACCAACCGCTTTTTCGCCCAGTTGATGAAAGTCAGCGATCCGGTCAAACTTTATGCCGACCGCGTGGAAAATCCTTCCGGCAGCAAAGAGTTCACCGTCAGTACCGGTGCAACACTGGAGTCGTTCCAGCTGGCGCCCGGAGCAGTAAAAGAGTTTAAAGCAGATTATTACCTCGGTCCCAAACAACCCTCACAGCTGCGGGCGTTCGATCCGGATGCCAGCGAAGTTATGCCGCTGGGCTGGTTCCCGATCGATTTCCTTGCCTATATAATGCTGGCGATTCTTAATTGGCTGCACAGTTTTGTCGGTTCATTCGGCTGGAGCATTATTCTTCTGACCCTGCTGATCCGCACGATATTCTTCCCGGTCACAATGAAAGCCAACGCCTCTATGCGCGAAATGCAGCAGCTTTCGCCCAAACTCAAAGAGATCCGCGAAAAATATAAAAACGAACCGATGGTCGCCCAGACCAAAATGTCGGAGCTTTACCGCGAACACAAGGTCAATCCGATGAGCGGCTGTCTGCCGATGATAATTCAGATTCCGGTATTCATTGCGCTCTATTACGCGCTGGGCGGCGCTGCGGAACTGCGCCATCAGAGTTTCTGGTGGATCAACGATCTGTCGCAGCCGGATACCGTGGCTCACATATTCAATATTGCCGTCAATCCGTTGATTCTGGTGTGGACTGTTCTGATGCTTGTGCAGCAGAAGCTCACTCCCACTGCAATGGATCCGATGCAGGCTAAAATGATGCTGGCAATGCCGGTGGTTATGCTGTTTTTCCTTTACAGTCTGCCGGCTGCGCTGACCTTGTACTGGTCGGTAAGCCAGATATTCAGTATTGCCCAGATGCTGTATCAGAACAAAGTCAAAAAGCGTGAAGATGCAATCCGTCAGGCAAAACAGGATCAGAAAAAATCACAGGACAAACCCAAGATCGTCCGCTCGTAATAAATCATAAATTGCGGAACGGAAGTTCTGCATAAAACAAATTCAAAGCTGCTTTTCAAGGCAGCAAAAGTTTGGAGAAAAGAAAAAATGGCAGAGATCAACAGCGAAGAATTGGCATCCAAGGCGCGCAAAACTCTGGGAACAATGCTCGATTACCTCGGGCTGAACGCCGAATTGAAAGCTGAAGCAGAAGAAAATCAGTTGTCACTGAAAATCAAATCCACCGAACCCGGCCGCATCATCGGGCGCAAGGGTCAGACTCTGGACAGTTTGCAGCTTCTATTGAACCGCATTATGTTCAAAGGTGAAGAAGATTGCCCGCGTATTTCCATTGATATCGACGGCTATCCGGAAGCCGGCGGCAAGAGTGAACGCCCGCGCCGCGAACGCCCTGCCCGCGGCGAAAAAAGCGAACGCAGCGAGCGCCGTCCGCGCCGCGAACGCCGCAGCGGCATCAGCGAAGAACAGCTGATCGAACAGGCCAAAGACGCCGCCAAAGAAGTTAAAAAATGGGGCGAACCGGTAACATTGCCAAAGATGAACGCCCACGATCGCCGCATCATCCACATCACATTGGAAAACGATCCTGAAATAATGACCGAAAGCGAAGGAGAAGGTAATCTGAAGAAGGTTGTGGTTTCATTGCGCAAAGAAAATGAAGCAGCGCCCAAAGTTCAGGAATCGCAGGAATAAATTCAGCATTTATCTTACCGCAAAAAGCTGTATCTGTAAAAAACAGATGCAGCTTTTTTTACGCTAAAGCAATATAAAAAAATCCCGTTCAAACGAACGGGATCAATTTGATCAAGTGGTACCGAAGGTGGGAGTCGAACCCACACGCCCAGAGGGCGCCAGATTTTGAGTCTAGTGCGTCTGCCTATTCCGCCACTTCGGCTTGCTATTCTTTAATATAACATTGCAGAGATGATTTGTCAAATCTTTTTGCAAGATTTTATGCAGTAAAATGCTATTATTCTGCAATATTGGATCAAGAACAGTTACTCTTGCGGCCGGTCCTGTTCCGCCCACTGATATTTCCGGCGGTCAGCTGCAGTTATTTTGCGGATAACACGCGCCGGATTTCCTGCCACCAGAACATCAGCTGGCACATCTCGGATCACCACCGAACCGGCGGCAATAACCACGTTATCTCCAATAGTAACACCGCCTATAATTGTAACCGAACCGCCGATCCAGACATTGTTGCCGACAGTGACCGGAAAAGCATATTCCCAACCGTCAATGCGATCCTGCATATCCAGCGGATGTCCGGCAGCCAGAATCGAAACATTTGGAGCGATCCAGACATTGTCGCCAAAACGGCAGTAGTTACCATCCAGCACAATAAAGTTGTAATTGGCAAAAAAGTTTTCGCCAACCTCAATACGGAAACCGTAATCGCATTTGAACGGAGGCAGAATATTGCAATTTTTACCTATCTTGCCGAAAATACCGGCAAGAAAATCGCGCCGTTCCTTAACTTGCGACGGTCGGAGCTGGTTATACTCATAAATTGCATCCTGTATCTTGAACCGGTAGGCAGCCATTTCAGTGGTACGGTTGGGGTTGTAGAGTAAACCTGCTTCGGCTTTTTCCTGCTCGGTCATACCTCCGGGAACGGTTTTGCAGAGAATAGGCTTATTATTCATAAGATCACCTGTACAATATATTATATAAATTCAATCTGTGTTATAAAAATTTAATTTAGCATTTTTTGCTGTTTTTGCAAAATAAAAAGAGTCTTGCAAAAGATATTTTATTTTCCCCTGCCCTGTTTTTCTGTATAAAACCGCAATAGAACCAATTTAACAGCTCTGATCACTCTATTTGACATAAAAAAGCATAAAAAAACAGAAAATCTGCTATATAAAATTTGCATTTTTCCTAAAAGGTGGTATTTTAATGAAGTAACAAAAAGAGGGCGTATAGCTCAGTTGGTTAGAGCGCCACGTTGACATCGTGGAGGTCGTAGATTCGAGTTCTACTACGCCCACCATCCTTCGCTAAATCTACGGATGGCAAGCCGAAGGGTTTGCTATCCGTAGGTTTTTTTTTGCTTGCAAAAATAAGCGGAGTGCAACGGAGCGGGCGAAGGATGCCGCGGCGGCTTGTCACGGCGTAGTATCACGAAGCCGGAAGAGTTGCGCAGCAACCCGAAGCCGGGCAATACGGCACAGATTTACAGCAACCCCATTCTGCTGCTGTTCTCTCAATAGAGAATGACATAGCCTCTCAAAAGCGTGTGTTTGAATAGAAATCTCCGGAAATTCTCTGCTATGTAAAGGTCGGCGACCTTTATGTATCGACTCTTATGCAACACTTTAGGATGCTGCGATTGAATTGTCACAACTCGCAGAAGCTATGATCAAAAAATAAACAGCGCATAAAAATATGCTTTACCGTCGTTGCCAAGATGAAACCACATACCCCGATTGATCATAAGCCCTTGATAATTACAGAGTATATCTTTATTCTGCAATTTCAGCATCTCTCTTTTTACAGCTTCGGAAAAAATCTGCGGATAATATTTCAAAAACTCCTGCCGGTTTTCCAACCAAATGTCACCGATTGCAGGACTGGACACTCGTATAGGATAGATGAGCATTTTTGAAATGGCATCCGCATCGTTATTACGGATATGTTTTTTTAGTGTCGGTAAAAAAGTTTCAAGAGCCTGTTCTTCTCTTTTAAGCACTCCGGCAGGACGATATTTATCACTGACTGGTTCATTTGGCAATTCCTCAATGAACTTCACTTGCGAAACGTGTTTATCTCCGTAAAAATCCCCGAATGGGACCCCGGCGTTGTGCCATTTTTCATTGCAGTCGCGGTATTCAACGGTCATTTGACCATCTTCAAATGTCAGTCCGTTAGAGACAATCAATACATTTTTGCCCAGATTACGGGCAAAAACAGTGCGATTTTGTCCAGTATCATCGGGAATGTGACTCTGCAAAAAATAGTTTTCACCTTGCTTGCAGAGCAAAACCAGATATGGCCTGCCTCCAAAATTATAATCTGCATCCCGGCTGGAAGCAAACTCAATTACAGTAAGCTCCAGAGTTTTTTCCGGACAGCAGCATCCTGCAATAGAAATGACTGCTGCAATAAGTAAAAAAATCAGAAATACCCTTCTCATAATCAACCTTTCCAACTATGAACTTAATATAAGACAAAATAGTAAAATTGCAAGCAAAGGAGATTAAACAATGGTTCGAGTCATCAACTGTTTTACATATTATAAATACTGTAATTTGGCATCCGGGGAGTTGATGTTCTTCCTTATTACAAATGAAGCAATACTGAGAAAGACACAACTTCTTTGGGGAATCGCCTTTGAGAACCCGCAAATGGTCCGGTATTAGATTTATGTCTGATGGTACTTAAAATCATTCGTGAATTTGAAAAAAATAATTTCAAGTTAGAAAAATAATATCTTGCAAAATATTGCCTGCCAGTGTATCTTAATACAAATTCTTCAGTGTAGAAATGTTATGTTCAGTTTAGAAAATTCATTTATCAGAATATTATTTGCTGTCATTATGCAAATTGTTTGTCTGGTGACAGCAATCTTTGGTATTGTTTATGCCAGAGAACATAGAAAATGGGCAGGAAGCATAAGATTTTTATCCCAATTAGCCATTTCTTTTGCGTGGTTGGTACTTGGAACAGTAATTTTGCCTCGCTTCAATTTCTGCCATTCACTTTCAGGATTGGTTGTATATACAATATGGGGTACTCTTGGAATTGTACCGTTTGTTTTTTCGTTGCTCAAAGTGCAGCAAAAAGAAAATCCATTTAACAGGTACGATGCTGTTTGGGGTATTATCACGGTACTGCTTTTTTGTGGAGCGTTGGCAGTTTTGCTTTATTATCAATGCATAATAAACGGCGTTCTGATAGCAGACAAGTTATTTCTTGAAGATAGTTTGAATGCGATCTGTTGTTTTTTTCTACTGCCGGTGATTCTTTTTTTTACTCCGATATTTTCCCTTTCAGCACTTATATCGGGGGCTCTTCGGGAAAAGTTTTCAGGATTTCTCAAAAACTTGCTGCTGCTGGCAGTTGCCCCGGTTGGTTTTCTGGCATTTACCGGAACAACGGTTTGGCAGCTTGATAAAATTCATTCCGGACAAGCCGACAGCATATTTTCAATATTTGCAGCAGCAGTCTGTTGGGTGATATTTATGTTTGTTCCATACGGTTTAATGTTATGGTATGGTAAAAAAGAGCAAGATAAGATGAAAATTCACAATGGGATCGCCGGGATATGGGCAGTTAATTTTTTTATGTTGGGACTTTTCCTTTTGGGATACATTTGCAGAGGTCGTTAGCCTTTTTACAGAATGGTAATTTATAGCGTAGCGGATTGCAAAAATACAAACAGCCGACCAAAAATTTCTGCTTGATCGAGAATCTGGATGAATATTTCTCTAAAATAAAATCACCATCAAACTTGAAAAAGTTTTGCCTTTTCATTGCTCAAAATTTCCTTGCATCGCCCATGATTTACTGAACAGGCAACAGTTATTTTCTGTACAGATACAAAATATACCGGTCTTCGAAAACGATTTTGTCGTTGTGCCGGCGTATCGCCTCTCTGATACCATTGTAAAATGCGTGTCTGCACTCCTGCTTCAGCGTAATGTGGTCCGAGTGAGTTTGGATGTACTCCAGATAT
>JAZNBV010000081.1:0-10442 GCA_045587205.1 Victivallaceae bacterium | reverse complement strand
GTTCCGCTGGTTACGGAAAAATACGGCGAAAAAGCTTTTGAGTTTCTGGACTTCTTTTTACGGGTAACAATACCATTTACCCACGAACTGAAAAGCGATGACGCCCAAGCTGATACCCCTGACCCTATAAATGACCCTATAAATGACCCAATAAAACTTTTAAAATTTATAGAAGCAGATCCGAATCTCAGCTATAAAGAATATGCTGAAAAACTTGGGGTTTCACCTGCCACTATAAAACGGCGTATCAATGATTTGAAAGTTGCCGGCAGGATTGTTTATATCGGGGCCAGAAAGAACGGCCACTGGAAAATTATTGATAAGGATTTCTCCGAAGTAATGTCTGCAACCATAGCACAAACGCTATCACCATCGCCGACAAACCGGAAAAAGCGATAAAGCTCCACCGGATTTGTCTGGCGTACCACCTAGCCCAGCACCCGCAAGGTATCATTCAATGTTTTCTTTTCAAAAAACTCCTTGATTGGGGTTAGAGTTACAAAAACATTTCAGCTTCACCGATCAAAAGACCTATGAGGCTGTATTAGTGGAGGTAATATATACGTCAGTTAATTTGACAATCGTTTTTTATATACTTCTGCCATTTAGCATGGTTATGGTTAATGTTCATTTTTGTTATGATGGTTCTTTGGGCTGCGGCAAAGTTTGACTTTGGTGGAAGATGTGATATATTAAGTACATTCTCGCAGTTGTTGCTGAAATATGCAGAAAGGTATTATTGTCTTTTGGTATGGGAAAAAGTATTACGCTTAAAGATATTGCAAAACTGGCAAATGTATCGCCGACTGCGGTCTCGTTTTACCTTAACGGCAAAGCAAAAGAGTTTAATCTGTCAGAAAGCACTTGTCAGAAAATCCAACAGATCATTACTCAATGTAACTATCAGCCCAACTTTCATGCCCGCGCCATTAATGCCCGCAAAACTTATTTAGTAGGGATGCTGATCAATAATCTGATCGGCAGTTTTTATGCAAAATTAGTTTCAGGTGTGGAACAAGAGTTGGCACGCAATGGGTATCATATGGTTTTTGCTGAAACAGAAAATGATCAGGCTAAAGAACTTGCAGCTTTGAAATTCATGGCTCAGACCGGTGTTGACGGATGTATCATTACTCCGTGCCATTGCGAAAGTTGCAATCCTGGCAGTTACGATACTGCCATTTTGCATGGAAAACCGATTATTAATGTTTTGTATGGTTCAGCCCCTACTCCGGTATTTGATACGGATCATCATGCCGGAACAACCGCAATAGCCCGGCTATTTTTGGAGGCAGGTCATCGCAAACTGGCTTACTTCGGCCCGAAATTACCTGAATTGCGCGAGCATTACAACCGGGAACGTTATAATGTGTTCAACAGTTGTGTTATGCAAACTGGCGGACCACCCACCGATACTTACTCCGATTTGGATGAAATGGTCGAAAATTGCCATAAATACAGCGGGGTATTCTGTTTTTCTGACAGTTATGCAATACGTTTGATATTGCGATTGCAAAAAATCGGTATACGGGTACCGGAAGATATTTCTGTGGCAGGATACGGTGAGGATGCTATTGCCTCTTTTTTTGATTTCCAACTTACTTCTGTACGGGAAAATAAAGATGAATTGGGCAGATTGGCGGTTCAACATATGTTGCAAAAGATCAACAATCCGGATTATGTTATTCCGCAACGGATCCGGATGGCACCGCAATTGCTGCCTGGCAATACTGTAGTTCCTCCGCGTAATAAATAATTTATACTGCGATCTGTTTCCCAAATAACCAGATCGGACTCTATAAATATGTTTGTTCAATTTTTGCTTTACTGGAACTGGAAAAAGTAAAAAATAAAAATTTTTTTGATTTGCAAAAATAATTTTTTGTGCTATATTTGTATTAGAACTCTGCTAAACCGGTTTAGTAGGAGGAGCGTTTGTTTTATTTAAGTATATGTAAAGATCATGTCAGATAAGATCAAACCCAAAAAAAGGAGTCATTCTATGAAAAAGCACTTTACACTCATTGAACTGTTGGTCGTTATAGCCATCATTGCGATTCTGGCGGCAATGTTACTTCCGGCCTTGTCGGCTGCCCGCGAGCGAGCCAGACAATCAAACTGCCTCAGCAATCTCAAACAGCTTGCTTTGGGTTGCCAGCAATACGGTGTTGACAATAATGACTATCGTCCGCCGATCCGGGAAAATTATACTCATTGTGTGGGTGCGTATTCCGCCCCCGTAGGTTTGGGTTTTCTTTATGTAAACGGGTATAATTCATCAGAAAACTCATTTTTCTGTCCGAGTTTGACTCAGCCTGGCGTTGATCAGTGGTTGGAAGAAGGAAAAAACACCAGAAGTTATGCCGGATATGCCAGTGCGCTCTGGAAGTATAATTGGAGCAATGCTGCAGAAATGATCTCTTTCCGCTTGAGCGGACCTTATCCGGCATTCACAACCACCAACTCCGCCTCAACTGATGCCCCCAGCGGTCCCAGCACTATGCCTTTGGCCGGTGACTTGCTGTATGCTAACGAAGGAACCTTGCCGGCGGGAACAGTTGTGCGCGGTAATCATGGCAACTCGTTCAATATTGCTTACGCTGATGGATCTGCAAGAAATTACAATGACTCACAAAAAGAGATCATCAATAATACAGCATGGCAAACTTCAGCCCGGGGATTTGATGTTATCTGGCGCAAAGAAGAAGGCATTTGATCACTGATACGAACTATAGGAGCAAGAAGAGAGGGTATGAAACGCTGTGCTAATTTTACTCTTACCGAGTTGTGTATTGTAATCGTTGTTTCGGCCGTGTTGCTGAGTTTACCCGTGCCATTGCTGTCTGCTATGCGTAATGATGCGCAAAGTATTGACTGTCAGAATAATCTTAAAAAGCTTGGAGTCGGCTGTGCTATGTATGGCAAAGATAACAATGATTATCGTCCGCCTGTCCGCCAGTCACAAACTAATGCGATCGGAGCATATACGTCTCCGACAGGGTTGGGGTTGCTTTACACAGGCAAATATGTCACAGATGCAGAAACTTTTTATTGTCCTAATATGCCAGCTCTGACCGCAGAGGACAATTTTTATGCGCCAGGCAATCTGAAAAAAAGCTTTGCGGGATACGCCAGCGCATTGTGGAAATTTGATTGGTCGGTCAAGCCTGTGACATTCAAGATGAGTGGACCTTATCCGGCATTTACCAGTCGCAATCCCGCCTCCACTGATGCGCCTTCGCGGGCGGCTGTTATGCCGCTTGCCGGTGATATTCTCTTCGCCAATGAAGGTACCGGTGGAGTGGTGGTGCAAGGCAATCACGATAATTTTTTCAATATCCTCTGGGCTGATGGTTCAGTACGTCAGTTTGTGGATGAAAAAAATGAAATTATCGGTAAGACTTCCAATTGGAAACTTGCTGTTACCGGATTCGATATTATCTGGCGTAAGTTTGACAATAAATAAAACACTTGCCTTCTGCATAGATTTATGATTTATCAAAAAGCTGCAGAGTGTTCTGCAGCTCTTTGATTGGTGGTTTGTGAAAAAATCAGACGGAAATACATAGAAAGTTCCTCTTTTTCAGCAAACCTCCCGCAGCTTTATCACAGAAAAATCAAATTAACAACGAGAGATTAACAACATGATTATGGCTTTTGGTGCGAAAAAATCCATTATTGGCTGTATTGGATTAGGAATTTTTTGTGCCGCATTTTCTACTGCCGCGGCAGAATTAAACAGTTCGCTTGCCCGTTATTGTATTGATGATAAAACCGGACGGCTCACGCATATAGTGGATAAACGTACCTATACAATTCCGGTAAAAAGCATCCATAATTATTACTTTATAATGAAAAAGAGCGGCGATGTAAGCGGCAATGAAAAAAGCGATAAAGTTGTCAACTTCACCCGCAAAAACAATTCTCTTGTTTATGAATGTACCAATCCGAAACTTCATAAAATCCGTATAATCAAACGTTACTGGATAGAAAATAATGCTTTGCGCCGCGAATTGACCTTTGTAAATGAAAGCAAAGAAAAATGCTTTTTGATGAATTCCACGGAATCTGCTTTTTCTGAACCATTTATAAAAGACAGTTATTATTTCGGAGCCGGATACCTCGGTCCCTATGAACCGGCTCCGCGTCCGAAGGGATATGTTCGCGTAGATCAGTACGTTCAAAGCAGTAAAGGTATGGTCTTGAGCAACCATAATCCGAAGTTGGGCAGCTACACCAATTATCGTGTCAAAATTAATGATAACGTGGTCTATCCATGGTGGCAATCAACTATCGGACGTTATCGTGAGCTGGGTGACCGGCTCTATTATACGCCTAACGGCTGGAGTATGTGCCACGGTACGCTGGATGCCGAACCTGACGGCGGTAAGATAAAATATACAGACTGTTTTGCATTTTTTTCCGGAGATATAAGCAATTTCTTTTATGATGTATTCGGTAAAGATGCCGACTTCCGGCGGGATCTGAAAAGTATTTCACCACCACCGGCGTGGGTTCAGGATGTGCTGTGTCTGGTCGACAGCGATGAAGGATATTTAAAATACCTTACCAATATGTGCGATGAAGGCGTAATCATGGTCACCAGCGGCTTCAACGGCGACTGGGCAGATTACCGCTGGCAGGATGGCTGCAATGGCATGACCGGAGGTTTTGTTACTGCAAACGAGTGGCGGGAATTCACGGACTTTCTTCACAAGCTCAATCCCCGTATCAAACTTTCGCACTATGGTATTACGGTTTCGGCAGATGTTTATTCGCCGATCTTCAAGGAACACCCTGAATGGTTCAGAAAGTATCAACGCAATGGAAAAGTTGATTCGCTTTTTCCCGGGTTGAGAACCAACTTTCAAACAATGTTTCAACGGGATGATTGCCGGAAATTTATGGCAAATGTTTTATTTGATAACGCATTGGCATTGGGCTTCGATATGATTTATATGGACGAAGCTCAACAGCACAATACAATCAACTGGCAGACTATGGAACTGCTACGCGATGATCATGTTGTTGATCTGTGGAAACAAATGCGCAAGCGCGGAGATAAAGAAAAGCTTCCGCTTTTTATGAACGGCTCTGGTCAGCCCTATGCTGATATTAATTATATGGAAGCGGTACTGCGGCTTAAAAGTTCCCGTTGGAGGGAATTTGCCGGTGTCGCAATGGGGCTGGAATGGTTTTCCCTTTTCCGTCCGACCAGCCGCATCATACCGCTGTGCTGGTATTCACGGCAGATCGTCGATTACCATAACCGCTGTCTGGCATTGGGCTGGATCCCCCGTCCGCAGGTCACAAACCGAATTCAATTGGTCCGTTCTCCTCTGGGGACGGTACGTGCGACCTATGAAACGGGTAAAACCTTGCCGGTTGCAGTGCGCTATACTCCTGATTGGAAGAAAGATCCCAAAGCTGAAGTGGAAAGTTATACAGTTCGGCGTTTGAATTCCTCAGATATGCTCCTGAGTTTTATCAGCCGCAGTAATAATGCAACCGCTTTCCCGGTAACTGTAGATCTGACTACATTGGGATTTGCAGCGGCACAGGATATAAATATTTATCTTGTTCCTACTAAATACTGTACAGAAGATATTCCATCTTATACCCTCAGTGATCGTGAAAACAAAGAAAATTACCGTAAATACAAGTGGTATGGCGGCACCATAACCATGCCGAAACTGATTTATTCCGGCAAACCTGATCATAAATTTTCTGTTACATTACCCAGAATGCAGCGCGATGATATGGTACAACTCCTTGTAACCAGTGCCCCCGCCGGATTGTATACAATAGATGATTTGCCGTTGAATTATTTTTACACTAAACGCAACGGCGTGGAAATAAAAGATGACCGGATCATATCTTCGCGCAAAAAAGTGGAACTTATTCTGGCTGATACCCGCCATGAATTTACTGATATCAAACTCAACGGCACCCCTGCAAAGGTCCGTCGTGCCGATTTGCGGGGTATCTGGTGTTCGATCGTCGAGGTGCCGCAGGGCGAATATGCTCTCTCTTATAAACGTATCCCAAAAAGTACCGCAACGTCAACTGCGCCATTAAAAGTCAGGGTAAAAGACAGAACGCTTCTGGCTCCGGAGAGCAATCCGAATACGGTTTATGCCATTGATTTTAACGGCAGAACCATAGCTACAGTAAAATTGCCTTATACTTTGCCTGAAAAGTATGAAAACGGTTTTTATAATATACGGTTTGCCGGCAGTGAAATGCCCAGCCGCCGCTTTTTTCTGAAAAAAGGCAAGCCATCTATGTATAAACTGGAATCGACCTTAAAGGTCCATCCGGAAAAAAATATTGTTACTCCGCTTAAACTGAAGAACAAAGGACTTACTGTGAGTGCCAAAGCTGTCGGACATGGCGCGTGGAACGATCCTTACAATTTCCAGCGCAATTTGCTGCCCTATGAATACAGTGCCGATCCGGAAGAATTGACGGTTTCAGCCGGTACCAGCCGGCGTGAACGGGGTGGAGCCTATGGGATGCAGCCGCCGGTTTTTGCCGGATTGGAAATTTCCGGAGCCAAACAACTTGCTCTTACTTTGGAAAACACGTTTTTCAACTGTCCGGGCATCAACACAGAAAGAGATTTGTCCTTCCGGGATCAGGTGATGAATTTTGTCGGTTTTGTGGTTGATTACAGAGTCAACGGCAAATATCTGAAGCGCACTGTATTTTCGGTCGGCAATTACAACAGCAATATGAAAAGCAATTATCCGCATTGGGGTGCCAATAAAGTGCGGGATCAACATATTGACCTCGGCAGCTTTATCGAAGAAGGCAATAGTCATGATTTTTCATTGGATTTGACTGAATATGCCCCCAAAGGCTGGGACGGAACGGTATTTTTAAGCGTAGGTACTCACTGGCCGCAGCCGAATAGAAAGTTGACGTTGAAGATACGCGAAGTAAATAACAGTTCAGCCAAAGATTTTATAGAAGGTTTTGATGCCGCGAATACCAAAGTAGTACGGCAGGTTATGCCTCAAGATCTGGCATTGCCGAAATTAACTCAAGCACCCGTCTGGGAAATTAATCCGGAGGTTTGGAAAAACTGGGCGAAGATCCCGTCGCTTCTGCCCTTTGTAAAAAATAAAGATAAATTTCTTGAACAATCGACCGAGGCATTTTTAGCTTACGATAATGATTATTGCTACATTGCAGTTCATTGCTTTGAAAAACGGCGTCCCCCGATTGCTGAATCTTCGCAGCCATGGCGCAATGAATGCGTGGAACTGTATTGGCAGATGCCGGATGGAAAACATTCTGCGGTCATTTGTGATGCTGCCGGCAATCTTTATTCACAAACTTTTGAGGCGAATAAAATGAAAATCCTCACCCAAACTGTGAATAAAGACGGTTGGTACATTCTGACCGCTGTTCCTTGGAAGGTGTTGGGTTACGGCAGCCCCGAACTGGGGCGGAAGATCAGGTTCAACATCATCCGCAACCGCATAGGTTCCAGGCCGGAAGTTTCAACGTGGGGGCCGATTAAATCAGGTTATACAGAAATGAAAAATTTTGGAACCATAACCGTAGGCCGATTCAACCCCGGACAGGGACGTTTTGATGAATTCAGTGCAGAGTGAATTGTTTTAAAGGAGTTTTCTATGCGTATTACCGGAACATTTTTGGACGAAATCAGTCATGACATTCCTCATCAGAACTGGGGACCGAAAGAGTGGGAACGTGACTTTGCCACGATGAAATCGATCGGGATCGACACCGTAATCCAAATCCGCTGCTTCTGCAAGCGTTTCATGACCTATCCTTCGAAGTATCTGATCGAACATTGCGGCGGATTCCGTCCGCCCATCGACTTGCTTGAGATGTATTTGAATCTGGCAGATAAATACGATATGGATTTTTATTTTGGTCTTTACGATGGCGGATGTATGTTTTATCCGTGGTATGAAGGGGCATTACTCAGAGATATTGATCCGACCAAAGCAGTTATTGATGAAGTTTATGAACTCTACGCTCACCACAAAAGTTTCAAAGGCTGGTATCTCAGCCGCGAAATGAGTATGAACGGCGGTCCGCAAGTGTTGGATGAAATGCTGAAATTCAATACTGTAATCAGTAAGTATATAAAAAATGTGACCAATGGTATGCCGACAATGATGTCGCCTTACATCTCCGGAGTTAAAGCAATGCCTGACGGCAAGGCAAAAACTATGGAAGAGCACTACAAGACTTGGCAGATGATATTCGGGGAGTTATCTAAATACGTTGATATCGTAGCTTTTCAGGATGGGCATTGTGATTTTCATGAGCTTGACGAGTATATGGCCATGAATACGGAACTGGCCAGAAAATTCGGTGTCGATGTCTGGACAAACTGTGAAAGTTTTGACCGGGATATGCCGATCAGATTTCTGCCGATCAAATGGGAAAAAATGCAGCTTAAGCTGGAAGCTGCCCGACGGGCTGGAGTTTCCAAGGCAATCACGTTTGAGTTTTCGCACTTTATGAGTCCGCACTCCATGTATCCGTCAGCTCACGGATTATTCGATCGTTATAAAGAATATATTGAAACACTGTGATAAACAGTAAAAATTTAATAGAAATAGGTATTGTATGATAACAGCAATCATTGTAGGGGCAGGACACCGTGCTTTAGGTTATGCCGAGCTTGCAAAAATTTATCCTGATAAATTGAAAATCGTTGGGGTTGCCGATCCGCTTCCAGACCGCCGCAGATATTGCCGTGAATATTTCGGTTTTGCTGAAGATATGTGTTTTGAGAGTGCCGAAGAACTGGCAAAACACGGCAAACTGGCCGATGCGGTAATCAACGGCACTATGGATGCTGATCATATCGCAACCACTATCCCGTTGCTGGAGGCCGGTTATGACGTATTGCTTGAAAAACCGTTTGCAACCAATATGCGGGCGTTGGAAGCTCTTGACAATGTCGCACGCCGGACTCAACGCAAAGTAATGATTTGTCATGTATTACGTTATGCTCCTTTTTATGCAGAAATAAAAAAATGTATTTTATCCGGCAAGATCGGCAGAATCATGCATATACATACAGCAGAACATGTCAGTTATCACCATTTTTCCAGTTGTTATGTACGCGGCAAATGGAATAACTCTCAAACTTGCGGAGCTTCTGTCCTGCTGGCAAAATGCTGCCACGATATTGATTTGATTACCTGGCTGATGAGCGGGGTCCAGCCTGTTTCGGTAGACAGTATGGGCGGGTTGTACTTTTTCAATAAAGCCAATGCTCCTGAAAACTCCGGCACTCACTGTATGCTTGACTGTCCTTGGGAAAAAACTTGCGATTACTCAGTCCGGCGCATGCACTTGGAACATCCCATATTCTGGAACGCTTATGTATGGCCAACTCATGCATATTCTCCGGAATTGAACAATCATGAGCAGCGGCTGAAAGAAATCATGCAGAAAGATTTTCCGCACTCCCGCTGTGTCTGGAAATGCGACAATAATCAGGTTGACCGCCAGAGTGTTATCATCTCTTTTGCCGACGGCACGGTAGCCACGCACAATATGACCACCAACACTGCCCGCCCCCTGCGCAAGATCCATATCATCGGCACCGAAGGCGAGATTGAAGGGGTATTTGACGAAAACAAATTTATTCTGCGTACCCGCGATGTCCGGAGCGAAAACACGCATTGCGAGTATAAAGATGAAATAATCGATATCAATGAGCACGGCGATACCACCGGAGCAACCGGCGATCACGGCGGCGGAGATCTGCGTCTGGCAATGGACTTTGCAGATTATGTTCAGGGTAAGCCCACGAGCATCAGCTGTACGACTCTGGCGGATTCTATCAACGGACATAAGCTGGTTTTTGCCGCAGATACAGCCATGATCCAGCAAAACCGGGTAATCTTTGATGATTTTACGGCTCAAAAAGAAAAACGATATTGAATTTTACCTGCCAAGTCATAAAAACATTTCACCGACAAAAAAAGGACCATTATATGCAGCTTTATCTTGATGGTAACGATTGGTTTGCCCAATACTTTATTTCTCAAAATGAAATATCAGCCCGTAACCCCCGCACGATTTATAACATGTTTATGGATTCTGCCAGAACGTCAGGGTTTATCCGATTTGCTCAAAGTACGGAAGGAATGATGCAAGCCACCGTTCCTGGGTGCGACCGCAGTATTCTATTGGAAAACAATGAGATCGATGACCCTTACTATGGACGCAATGCCGACCGGTCCCGCTGGTCGGAAAAAGCAGAGTGGGCATTTCGCAAAGAGTTTACACTGCCCGGAGAATGGAAAGATTGTCAGCATATATCGCTGATTTTTCACGGAGCCGGATATAAGGCGGCGGTTTACCTCAACGATGAGTATCTGGGGGAGCAGACGGGGATGTTTCATAAATGGGAGTTTGATGTATCCAGAGAAATCCGGCGG
>JAZNBV010000080.1:0-3787 GCA_045587205.1 Victivallaceae bacterium | reverse complement strand
TATTGCAATTTACTTATAATAAACAAGTTGGGATTGCTTTTATTGAAACAATAAAAGCAATCCCGGCGAAAGTTTTTGGAAAATGGGGCGTGGGGAAAAGAACCTTTTTTCAAAAAGGTTTTTTCCCCACAAAACAGTTTTGCAACAACCCCTTCTGTTTCAAGTCAAACGGGATTATTTACCGCAGCACTCTTTATCACCCAGCGCGCAGAAGCGGTGGGGCAGTTTGCACTGTTCACACGCCTTGGTCTGGTGCCACACTGTGGTGATGATATCTTTGTAGGTCTTGCCGGGCGGGATCATCGGCAGAACGTGTTCATCATAACCGGTGTGCACATCCAGCAGGAAAGGTCCGGGCGTGGCAAGCATTTCGGCAATGGCATCTGCCACTTCTTCGCGCTTTGTCACTTTGCGGCCGGGAACCCCGTAGCCTTTGGCGATAGTGACAAAATCCGGATAATATTCCTTATCCTTGGGCGAACCCAGGATCGTATTGCCGCGGCGGCTGTTGTAAAAACGGTCTTCCCACTGGGCAACCATACCAAGATGCTGGTTGTTGAGGATGATCATTTTCACATCAATGTCTTCCACATAAAGTGTGCCGAGTTCCTGAATATTCATCTGGAAACTGCCGTCACCGTCGATATTGATGACCGTTGCTTCCGGACGGGCAACTTTGGCTCCCATTGCCGCCGGCAGACCGAATCCCATTGCCCCCAGACCGCCGGAACTCAAAAGCTGACGCGGATGGCGGTAGGCATAGAACTGCGTTGCCCACATCTGGTGCTGACCAACGCCGGGCACGATCACAGCTTCGCCTTCAGTCAGCCGGCTCAAAGTTTCCACCACATACTGCGGTTGGATGTGGTCTTCCTTGACTTCATAGGTCAGCGGATGATCCTTTTTCCATTCAGCAATTTGGGCAAACCACTCTTTGTAATCCTTGCGGATCGGTTCGCGGTTGAGTTCTTCCAGCACGCTCTTGATGTTGGCAGTGATGCCGAGGGTAACGGGCTTGTTCTTATTGATTTCCGAATTGTCAATATCCACGTGGACGATCCGTGCGCCCACAGCAAAATTATTGGGGTTGCCGATCACGCGGTCATCAAAGCGCGCACCGAATGCCAACAGGAGATCGCACTCGTTGATCGCATTATTGGCATACACCGTTCCGTGCATACCCGGCCAGTGCAGACTCAACTCGTGATGCAGCGGGAATGCCCCCAGCGCCATCATAGTGCAGGTAACCGGCATATTGTAACTTTCCGCAAATTTGATAAGTTCTTCTGCGGCATTTGCCGCCACAATACCGCCGCCGGCATAAACACACGGTTTGCTGGATGCTGCAATCAGAGCGCGCAAAGCGGTGATCTCATCTTCAGTAGCTTCCGGATCAGGGTTGTATGCCTGAACAGTCATCGGAGCGTCAAAGTCCGGATCATTTACATACTGCTGCTGAACGTTTTTGGGTATATCCACCACCACCGGACCGGGACGGCCGGAACCGGCAAGATAAAAAGCCTCTTTGATAATGCGCGGCAGATCCCTTGCATCAAGCACCAGATAACTGTGCTTGACAATGGGACGGGTCATACCGATAATGTCAGTTTCCTGAAAAGCATTTTTACCGATGCTGGAAAGCGGAACCTGACCGGTAATGAAAACGGTCGGCACCGAATCCATATACGCATCGGCTATACCGGTAAGCAGGTTGGTCGCACCGGGGCCGCTGGTTGCCATTGCCACACCGACTTTGCCGGTGGCGCGGGCGTAACCGTTGGCAGCAAAAGCACCGCCCTGTTCGTGACGGGGCAGAATGACGCGCATCGTGGAGTCCTGCAAAGCCTGATGAAGTTCAATGGCCTGTCCGCCGGGATAGGCAAAGACCACATCCACACCCTGCCGTTCCAAACACTTGATGGTGATCTGACTGCCTTTCAACGCGGTTGATGTTGTTTTTTCCATAAATATTCCCTCTATACCACGGTTGTCCGATCCACTGTATTGCGGATTGCTGCAACCTTGTTTTTACTGCTCAAAACTTATACTTGAGAGTAATGTAGCACCACGCAAGCCATACTGCAAACTTTTCTACAGGAAAAATGCCACTTTTTTCGTACATTAAAGTGGCAAAGCGGCTCTGCGGGATTATATTATTGACCAAACAGCAAATAATCAAACAATTTTCAATAATGGAGTTTCAGTTATGAGCAGCTGTATTTTCTGCAAGATTATTGCCGGAGAGATCCCGTCGGTAAAAATTTACGAAGATGAGCTGGTGTTTGCCTTTATGGATATAGCACCGATCAACTTCGGTCACATACTGGTCATCCCCAAAGAGCATCACGAAAGTGCCAGCAGTATTCCGGAAGCCACTGCCGGCAGAATGATGAAGGTCGGTTCCCGCCTGGGCATTGCCCTCAAACGGGCAATGGATTACGATGCATACAATCTGCATTTAGCGGATGGCAAAGCCGCCGGTCAGGTGGTGATGCACGCCCATCTGCACGTGGTTCCGCGCGGCGTGGATGATGATTTCCGCTGGAACTGGCGCCAGTTATCCTACGCTGACGGCGCGGCAGCTGAAATTGCTGAAAAAGTAAAAGCCAAGTTCAAACTCAACGATCAGGAGTAATAAATCTATGCCGCGGAAAGTACTTATTTTCGGTATCACCGGAGAGTTGGGCAGCCGCCTTGCGCAACTGGCAGTTAAAGCCGGCCATACCGTTTACGGTGTCAGCCGGGGAAGCAACAGCCGTCCGGGCGCGGATATTACCGGTACAGAAGTTTTTACCGGCGATAAACTCGACAGAGATTTTTTAAGCTCTCTGGCGCAGAAAATCCAGCCTGATGCAGTAATTGACACCATACCTTCCGTGGCAATGCTCGACAATATAAGAACTTTCTTTCCGCAGGTGAAAAATGTTTTTATTGTCAGCAGTACCGGTACATTTGTACCGCTGAAAACACTGCCTGCCGACGAAACCCACCCCTGGGAACCCACCAGCGTGAATTTCCACGGCAAGATTGCCAACGATAAATATGCGCTGGAGCTCTTTGAAAAATATCAGTTCCCCATCACCATATTCCGCCCCACCAACATTATCGGTGACGGCAGAATACCGCTGGATCTTTACGGCGGACGCGATGTGGAGTTTTTCCGGGCGCTGGCAGCAAATAAGCCGCTGACCCTGCCGGACTGCCGCGAAATACTTTTGCAGCCGGTCTGCAACTGGGATCTGGCCAAAGCTATGCTTCTGGCATTGACTGCAGCTGAAGATCTGCGCGGCGAAATAATTACACTTTCAAGCAGTTATGCCATACGCCTGATCGATTATCTTGATCTCATAAAAAAGTACCTCAACAGCACTTCGGAAATCACCTGGGCCGATGCTGATGATTTTTACCGTCAGCATCCGGAACACCGCGGATTGCCGTTTTTGCGCGAACATATGTGTTTTTCAATAACTAAAGCGCGCAGACTGCTGGGCTATGAACCTGACTACACTCCGGAACAGGGACTGAAAAAAGCCCTGCAGTGGTGTGTGGAAAACCGAGTGTTCTGAAAAGTGGATACAGCAGAAAAACTCTCCATAATAATACCGGTTTATAATGAATCAGCAACACTTGAAGCGTTGCTGAAACAGGTGATTTCCGCACCACTTCCCATTGAGAAGGAACTCATTATTGTTGACGATGGTTCGCTGGATGACAGCAGCGATATTGCCCGCAAATTCATAGAGCAGCACCCGGAGTGTTCCATAAAACAAGTCGGATCGTAGCCATG